>NZ_JBHUVA010000016.1:0-104081 GCF_042670805.1 Micromonospora sp. NPDC057141
CGCCCGCTCGGTGGTCGCCGCGCTGGAGGCCGAGCGGGGCAACGTGCCGGTCAACATCGGCACCGGCATCGACACCTCGGTGGCCACGCTCGCCGAGATCCTCATCAAGGCCGTCGGGGTGGACGTGGCGCCGCAGTTCAACCCGCGTGAGGTGCTGGTCAGCCGCCGGGCGGCGGACATCACCCGGGCCCGCGAGGTGCTGGGCTGGGAGCCGACCATCGCGGTCGAGGACGGGATGACCGATCTGATCAAGGTCGAGGTGGCCTGACGCGGCCGGGGCGGGCGTCGCCTCCCGGCGTCCGTCCCCGACCGCCCGTACGCTCCATCGGTGAGCCATCCGGCTCTCACCCCCCCCGCCCCCACACCGACCTCGACAGGAGCCCCCGCTGTGCGGATCGCGGTCGTCAACAACTTCTTCCCGCCCCGTCCCGGCGGAAGCTCCCACCTCTCTGCGGCGCTGGCGGAACGTTACGCCGCCGCCGGTCACGAGGTGCTGGTGTTGACGGCCGCCTACCGGGGCGCGCCGGCCGAGGAGGAGCGGGACGGTTACCGGGTGGTCCGACTGCCCGCGATGCCGATGCCGAAGCTCGGCCTCTCCATCGACTTCGACATGGCCTTCGCCCTGGCCCGGCCCGGCAACCTGCGCCGGGTGTCCCGGCTGCTGACCGAGTTCGCCCCCGACGTCATCCACCAGCACGGCCAGTTCTTCGACCTCAGCTGGATCTCCGGCCAGTACGCGCGCCGCCACCGGACCCCGGTGCTGCTGTCCATCCACACCCGCCTGGAGAGCCCGGACCCGAAGTACGCGGCCCTGTTCCGGCTGCTGGACCGGTTCCTCGTCAGGCCGCTCATCCGCCGGTTCCACCCCCGCTACGTCATCATGGACGAGTTGGCCGCCCGCTACTGCGCGCAGCGTTACGGCGCGACCACGGCCGAGTTCGAGTACATTCCGGTCGCGGTCGAGCCCAGCCGCTTCGACGGCACCCCGGAGCTGGACGTGCGCGCCCGGCACGGCATCGGTGACGCGCCGCTGATCGTCTCGCTGGGGCACGTGATTCCGCTGCGTGACCGGATCGCCCTGGTCGAGGCGCTGCCGACCATCCTGGACAAGCACCCCGGCACCCGGGTGCTGGTCATCGGCCGGGTCTACTACGACGCGTACGCCAAGCGGGCCGCGGAGCTCGGCGTCGCCGACGCCGTGATCAGCACCGGAGTCGTCCCGTCGGCCGAGGTGCCAGCCTACTTCGCCGCCGCCGACGTGGTGGCCCACGACCTGCAGGGCGGCGGGTTCGGCACCGCCAGCCTCGAGGCGATGGCCGCCGGCCGGGCGACGATCGGCACGGTGACCGAGACGAACTTCCCGGCCGTGTACCTGCGTAACTGGGAGAACTTCGTGCTGGCCCGGCCGGACGACCCGGCCGACCTCGCGGATGCCGTGATCCGGCTGATCGACGACCCGGAGGAGCGGGAGTGGATCGCCAAGCGCCAGCGCGAGCTGGTCTACTCCCACTTCACGCTGGACGTGGTCACCCGCCAGCACCTGGCGGCGTTCGACCGGATGGTGAAGGAACGAGCATGAGTGTCTTCTCCGACGACGAGCGCAGCAGCCGGTTGCGCACCGGTATCCTCGACGACTTCGTCGGCGGGCTGCTCAACGACGTCGAGCGGGCCCGCTACCTCGGCCTGCCCGAGACCACCCGGATCCGGGAGCGGACGAAGATCGTCAGCCCGGAGAACCTGGTCATGGGCGAGCACTGCTGGATCGGGGAGAACACCGTCCTGGACGCCAGCGGCGGCCTGGAGATCGGCGACCACACCAGCATCGGGCTGAACTGCCTGGTGTTCACCCACTCCAGCTGGCTGGCGAACATGATGCTGGAGAACCACCCTGGCAGCGACCTGATCGAGCGCAAGCCCGTGAAGATCGGCAAGGGCTGCTTCATCGGCGGCAACAGCGTGATCATGATGGGCGTCGCCATCGGTGATTGTGCCACCGTTAACCCGCTGTCTGTCGTGACGAAAGATGTCCCGGCCTACAGTCTGGTGTCGGGCAACCCCGCGCGGGTCTTCCAGCGCTACGACGAGGAGTACCTCAGGGCCGAGGCCGAGCGGGTTCGCGCCGAAAACGCCGCCCTGCGGGCCGAGGCGCAGGCGCGTGGGGAGGCCCCCGTCTGGGGCTCGCCCGCGCGGCGCCGCGACGGGCAGTGACCACCCCTCAGCAAGCTACGGAGAAAGCACGATCATGAGCCTCACCGACCGCCTGTGCGGCGTCTTCGTCGACGCCCTGGAACTGCCCGAGGGCACCGACGTGGAGAACGTCACCTACCGGGGCATCGAGCAGTGGGACTCCCTCGGCCACATGACCCTCGTCGCCGCGATCGAGGACGAGTTCGACGTCCAGCTCGACACCGAACAGGTCATCGACATGAGCAGCTTCAAGGTCGCCCTCGACATGCTGCGGGGCCTCGGCGTCGATGAGTGAGCTGACCGGCCGGGTCGCCCTGGTCACCGGCGGCACCCGCGGCATCGGCCTCGCCACCGCCCGCGCCCTCGTCGAGGCGGGGGCCACGGTCGTCGTCACCGGCCGCGACGCCGGCCGGGCCGAGGCGGTGGCCAAGGAGTTCGGCGGGCACGGCCTGGGCCTGGACGTCGCGGACTTCGACGCGGTGGGTGCCACGGTGAGGCAGGTCGCCGCCGCGCACGGCGGGCTGGACGTGCTGATCGCCAACGCCGGGATCATGGAGAGCGGCCTGCTGGGCATGCTCCGCGCCGCCGACGTCCGCCGCACCCTGGACGTCAACGTCGCCGGGGCGGTCGCGGCCGTGCAGGCCGCCGGTCGGGCGATGGCCCGCAAGCGCCGGGGCGCCGACGGCACCGAGCGGCGGGGCGGCTCCATCGTGCTGCTGGCCTCGGTCGTCGGGACGTACGGGGCGGCCGGCCAGTCGGTGTACGCGGCGTCCAAGGCCGCCGTCGCCGCGCTGGCCCGTTCCGCCGCGCGGGAACTGGGCGGCCGGGGAATCCGGGTCAACGCCGTCGCGCCCGGGGTCATCCGCACCGATCTCACCGCGTCGCTGCCAGCCCAGGTGCTGGACCGGCAGGCGGCGGCCGCCGCGCTCGGCCGGCTCGGCGAGGCCGACGAGGTGGCCGACGTGATCCGGTTCCTCGCCGGCGACGCGGCCCGTTACGTGACGGGTCAGGTCCTCGGCGTCGACGGAGGGCTCGTCCCGTGAACCTGGTCGCCCCGAGCGCCCGGCTGATCGACGCCGCCACCGGCACCGTCCTCGGCGGCGCGGGCCTCGCCGCCGAGGTGGGCCGGCACGCCGCCGCGTACGCCGGGTTCCCGCCCGGGGCGGTCTTCGCCCGCAGCGGCACCTCGGTGCCGGCGGTGCTGCGTTATGCGGGCGCGCTGCGCGCGCAGCGCCCGGTGGCGCTGCTCGACCCGGCGCTGGACCCGGCGGTGCTGGCGGACTTCGTCCGGCGCTTCGAGCCCGCCGCGGTGGTGGGCCTCGCCGAGGGCGGCGCGGGCGCCGATCCCGGCGAGCGGCCCAAGGACTACCGCGCGATCGACGACGAGGTCATCGGCCCGGTGTGGGTGCGCGAGCGGGCCTGCGCCGACCAGCCGCACCCCGACCTGGCGGTGCTGCTGGCCACCTCCGGCTCGACGGGCGACCCGAAGTTCGTCCGGCTTTCCCGCGCCGCCGTGGAGTCCAATGCGACGGCGATCGCGCGGGCGCTGGCCATCGGCCCGGACGAGGTCGCCCCGACCAGCCTGCCGCTCTACTACAGCTTCGGCATGTCCGTGCTCAACAGCCACCTCGCGGCCGGCGCGACGGTCCTCGTGGTCGACGGCGGCGTGCTGGCCCGCGAGTTCTGGCAGGCCGTGTCGGCGCACGGCGCGACGTCGCTGGCCGGGGTGCCGTACAACTACGAGATGCTGCACCGGATCCGGTGGAGCCCCGCGAAGTATCCGTCGCTGCGCACCCTCACCCAGGCCGGCGGCAAGCTGCGCGACGAGACGATCCTCGCCTTCCACTCCAAGATCGCCGCCGTGGGCGGCCGGTTTTACGTCATGTGGGGCTGCACCGAGGCGGCGCCCCGGATGAGCACCCTGCCGGCCGACGCGCTGCCCGACCGGGTCGGCTCGGTCGGCCCGGCCCTGCCCGGCGGATCGTTCACGGTGCTCGGCCCCGACGGCGCGGAGACCGACCGTCCCGGCGTGGTCGGCGAGCTGGTCTACCGCGGCCCCAACGTGATGATGGGGTACGCGGAGAGCTCCGCCGACCTGGCCCGCGGCGACGAGCAGGGCGGGGTGCTGCGCACCGGTGACCTCGGCCACCTCGACGCCGACGGGTTCGTGTGGCTGCGCGGCCGGCTCAAGCGGTTCGGCAAGATATTCGGCGTCCGGGTCAACCTGCACGACATCGAGGAACTGGTCCGCGACCAGGGGCCGGTCGTCGCCGTCTCCGGGCCGGACCGGGTCGTCGTCTTCGTCGAGGGCATCACCGACGACGGCGCGCGGGCCCTGGCGGGGCGGCTGGCGGAGCGGCTGCGGCTGCACCGGTCCGGCTTCGACGTGCGTACCGTCGAGCGCTTACCGCAGCTGCCCAACGGCAAGATCGATTACCGCTCCCTGGAGGCGCTGGTATGACCCTGTTCGCCCTCGACCAGGCGGCCCGCGAGGCCCGGCTCCTGCCGGAGTTGGTCGAGCTGACCGAGCACCACCGGGCCCGCAGCCCCGAGTACGCCCGCCTGCTCGCCTCCCTCGGCCACCTGCCCGGCCGCCGGTACGACCGCGTCGCCGACCTGCCCTGGCTGCCGGTGCGGCTGTTCAAGCACCACGTCCTCAAGAGCATCGGCGACGACGAGGTCTTCAAGGTCCTCACCTCCTCCGGCACCACCGGCGACGTGAGCCGCATCTTTCTGGACAAGGAGGCGGCGGGCGTGCAGCAGAAGATGCTGTCGGCCACGCTGAGCGCGGTGATCGGCACGAAGCGGCTGCCGATGCTGCTGGTCGACACGAAGGCCCTGTTCAAGAACCGGACGTCGTTCTCCGCCCGGGGCGCCGGGGTGCTCGGCCTGATGAACTTCGGCCGCGACCACACTTTCGTCCTCGACGAGCAGGAGCGGCCCGACCCCGACGCGGTGCGCGCCTTCCTGGAGCGCCACGGCGACCAGCCGTTCCTCATCTTCGGCTTCACGTTCATGACCTGGCTCTACCTCTACGAGCTGGCCCGCGAGCACCGGTTCGACCTGAGCAACGGCATCCTGATCCACAGCGGCGGCTGGAAGAAGCTGGTCGACCGCGCGGTCGACAACGCGGAGTTCCGCCGCCGCTTCACCGCCGACACGGGCCTGCGGCGCATCCACAACTTCTACGGCATGGTCGAGCAGATCGGCACGACGTTCCTGGAGGGGCCGGACGGCGGCGGGCTCTACTGCCCCGAGTTCGCCGACGTCATCGTCCGCGACCCGCACACCTGGGCGGAGGTGCCCGTGGGCACCCCGGGCGTGGTGCAGGTGGTCAGCACGATGCCCCGGTCGTACCCGGGGCACCTGCTGCTCACCGAGGACCGGGGCGTCGTGCACGGCGTCGACGACGGGGCCTGGCCCGGCAAGCGGTTCTCCATCCTGGGCCGGCTGCCCCGCGCCGAGGCGCGCGGGTGCAGCGACACGTTCGCGGAGGCGGCGGCATGAGCGGCAAGGTCGTCGAGCGGTTCCCGGCTGGCGGCGCGACCGCCGTCGACGATCTGGTCGCCGCGCTGCGCGCGGTGCCTGCCGGTGGCCCGCTGACCGTCGGCGACGAGCGGATCGTCGAGTTCCTGGTGGCGTTCGCCCGGCGGCTGCTGCGCCCGGCGGTCGCCCGGCGGCACCCGGAGCTGGCCTCCCTCGGCTTCTTCCTGCGCCGGGGCGAGATCGCCAAGTCCCTCGTCCGGGTCGCGGACGAGCCCGGCCAGCTCCGCTTCCCCCGGGGGCTGGTCTTCCACGTGCCGCCGGCCAACGTGGACACCATCTTCGTCTACTCGTGGGCGCTGTCCGCGCTGGCCGGCAACGCCAACGTGGTGCGGATCTCGTCCCGGTCGGCGGGTGCCGCCGACGCGGTGCTCGACGCGCTCGACGAGACGCTCGCCGACGCCGACGAGGTGGTCCGGCAGACCCAGCGGATGGTCACGTACGGGCGCGACGACGCGGTGACCGCCGCGCTGTCGGCCGCCGCGGACCTGCGGGTGATCTGGGGCGGCGACCGGTCGGTCGGCGAGATCCGCCGGCACCCGCTCGCCCCGCACGCCCGGGACCTGACCTTCCCGGACCGGTCGTCGTTCACGGTGATCGGGGCGGCCGGCTGGCTCGCCGCCGCCGAGGCCGACCGCGACGCCGCCGCCCTCGGCCTCTACAACGACTCGTACTGGTTCGACCAGGCGGCCTGCGCCTCGCCCCGCACCGTCTACTGGGTCGGCGACCCGGCCAGCACGGAGAAAGCCCGCGCGGACCTGCTGGCCCGGCTGCGTACGGTGCTCGACGGCAAGCGGCCCGAGGTGGACGCCGCGATGGCGGTGGAGAAGCGGGTGGCCACCTACGGCCTGGCCATCGAGGGGGCGGCCACGGCCATCCACTTCGACGGCAACGACCTGGCGACGGTGGAGCTGGCCGGGCCGGGCGACATCCCGCGCCGCTGGCTCGGCGTCGGCACGTTCCCGCAGGCCCGCCTCGACAGCCTCGCCGACCTCGCGCCGGTGGTGGTGCGCCGCGACCAGACGGTCACCCACTTCGGCTTCGCCGAAGACGAGCTGGTCGCCTTCGCCCGCGCGCTCGCCGGGCGCGGGGTGGACCGGATCGTCCCGGTCGGCGACGCGCTGAGCTTCGCCGCCACCTGGGACGGCTACGACCTGATGCGCGAGTTCACCCGGATCACCAGCGTCGTCACCCGCTGACCGGCCCGCCCGGGGGCGGCGGAACGCGGGCGCTACTCGGCGGCGGTGGCCGCCTCCGGCGGAGCGCCCCGCCGGAGCTGGCGTACCCCGGACAGGCCGGCGAGGCCGGCGGCGAGCACGTCGGCGATGGTGAAGATGAGCCGGGACGCCAGCGCGATGCCCATCGCCGCGCCGACGCCGCCGTTGCCGGCCAGGAACGGGGCCAGCGCGGCGACCAGCACCGCCTCCCGCACGCCCAGCCCGGAGGGGGAGAGGAAGGCGAACATGCCGACGGTCATCGCGATGGCGAACGAGCCGACACTGCGCAGCAGACCCTCCACCCCGGGGGTGGCCTGGGCGTTGGCCAGCAGCCACAGGTGCACGCCGAACAGGGCGTAGCCCAGCGCGCTCCAGCCCATCACCCGCGACACGCCCGGCCAGGTGAGCCGGTGCTCCAGCGGCGGGCGGCGCAGCACCCGCAGGGCGAGCTGCACCAGCGCGGTGAGCACCCGCGGCACCGCGCAGACCAGCGCGACCGGGAACAGCGCCGCCACGATCCACAGCGCGACCCGCACCGAGTCGGCGTACGTGGAGTCGCCGCCGCCGGCCGCATCGCGCAGCGCCGGTAGGCTCAGCAGGCCGAGGCCGAGCGCGGCCGTCACGCCGAGGCCCACGGAGACCAGGGTGGCCAGGAAGGCGCGGGCCCGGGGCAGGCCGGCCCGCCGGCTCAGTTCCACCTGGAGCACGTACGCCCACACGCTGCCGGGGATGTACTTGCCGAGCTGACCCACCAGGCAGATGCGGAGCGCGGCGGGCACGGACACCCGGTGCTCCAGGTCGAGCACGGCGGCCCGCCAGGCCATCGTGTTGGCCACCATCCCGGCGAGCGCCGCGAGGACGGACAACAGCACCGATTGCCAGGCCAGGCCCAGCCACGTCGACCGGACCTGCGGCCACTGGTCGACGAGGCTCCAGATCATCCCGGCGGCGATGGCGACGGCGACGGCGACGCGGACGCCCAGCGACAACCATCGCTTCAGGGCTCCCGCCGGGGCCCCGGAATCATCGGTCGGAGCCGGTGCACCGGCGGTGACGACGTCCGTCCTGGTGGCGGTCTGAATCATGCGCTACGTGCCTCCGCGTCGCGTTTCGTCCGTAGCGGAAAGTGAGGACGGGCCGAGCAGGGCACTACACTAACCCAGGCCGCGCGCCCCCACTCGCCCGGCGCGCCCGCGCGGAAATCCGGACCGCGACCCCGTCCACCGCCCGTCGTTTCGGCGTCCGCCGCTGTTACCGTGCTCGCTTCCGCCGACCCCCGAGGAGAAACGCTGTGATCCCCATTTCCGTCGTGAAACTCGACGAGAAGGCCGAACAGTTGGCGGTGGAGGTGCTCCGCTCCGGCGTGCTGGCGCAGGGTCCGATGGTGGCCCGGCTGGAACGCGAGTTCGCCGACCTGGTCGGGGCGGAGCACGCGGTCGCGGTCAACAACGGCACGACGGCGCTGGTCGCCGCCCTGGAGGTGCTCGATCTGCGGCCCGGCGACGAGGTCGTCACGAGCCCGTTCACGTTCGTCGCCACCCTCAACGCGATTCTCGAGGCCGGTGCCACCGCGCGGTTCGCCGACATCCGCGAGGACGACTTCTGCCTGGACCCGGCGGCCCTCGCCGCCGCGATCGGCCCGCGCACCAGGGTCGTCATGCCGGTGCACCTGTATGGCCAGCCGGCCGACATGGGTGCGATCGTGCCCCTGGTCGAGCGGCATGGCCTGGGCCTGGTCGAGGACACCGCGCAGTCGCTCGGCGCGACGGTCGACGGGCGGGGGGCCGGCAGCTTCGGCCTCGGCACCTTCTCCCTGTACGCCACCAAGAACCTCACCACCGGCGAGGGCGGCATGATCACCACCGACGACGCCGTCCTCGCCGACCGGCTTCGGGTGCTGCGCAACCAGGGCATGCGCCAGCGCTACCAGTACGAGGTCGCCGGCCACAACTACCGGCTCACCGATCTGCAGGCCGCCCTCGGCATCCCGCAGCTGGCCGGCTACGCCGGCACCGTCGCGCGCCGCAGGGACAACGCGGCCCGGCTGCACGCCGGCCTGGCGGACGTGCCGGGGCTGCGCCTGCCGGCGGAGCTGCCGGGCCGAACCCATGTCTGGCACCAGTACACGGTCCTGGTCACCGACGCCGCGCCGGCCAGCCGGGACGAGGTGGCCGCCCGCCTGGGCGAGCAGGGCGTGGGCTGCGGCATCTACTACCCGAAGGCGGTCTACGACTACGACTGCTATCGGGAGCACCCCCGGGTGGTCGCCGACCCGGCCCCGGTCACCGACCGGGTGACCCGGCAGTGCCTCTCCCTGCCGGTGCACCACCACCTCGCCGACGGCGACGTCGACCGGATCGTCGAGGCCGTACGCAAGGCGGTGGGCGCGTGACCGCCCCGGTGCGCTTCGCCCTCGTCGGCACGGGCGTGATGGGTTCCCTGCACGCCCGGGTCATCGCCCAGTCCGACCGGGCCCGGCTGGTGCGGGTCGTCGAGCCCCGCGAGGCCGCCGGCCGCAAGGTCGCCGACCGGTACGGCGCGCAGTGGGTGCCCGACGGGTCGGACCTGTCCGGCATCGACGCGGTGGTGATCGCCGCACCCACCGAGTTCCACCACGAGCTCGCCGGTGCGGTGCTCGCCGCCGACAAACCGCTGCTGGTCGAGAAGCCGGTCTGTGGCAGCCTCGACGAGACCGAGGACGTCGTGGCCACCGCCGAGAAACGCGGGGTCCCGCTGCTGTGCGGGCTGCTGGAGCGGTTCAACCCGGCGGTGCTCACCGCGCTCGCCCTGGTCGACAACCCGGTGCACCTCACCGTCACCCGGCACTCCCCGTACGCGCCGCGGATCCGCACCGGTGTGGCCTGGGACCTGCTGATCCACGACGTCGACCTGGCGATCGGGGCGTTCGGCGGCCAGGAGCCGACCGACGTACGCGGGGTGCTGGGCCATTTCCACCCGGGCTCGCTGCCCGGCGCGGAGGACGTCGCCGAGGCCCTGCTGACCTTCGGCGACGCGGCGCTGGCCAACGTCTCGGCGAGCCGGATCGGCCAGCGGAAGGTGCGGACGCTGGTCGTCAGCGAGGTGGACCGCCTGATCGAGGCGGACCTGATCCGCCGGGACGTCACCATCTACCGGCACGTGTCGCTGGACGCGGCGACGCCCGACGGCCGCGGCTACCGGCAGCAGAGCATCATGGAGGTGCCGGAGCTGGTCTCCAACCGGGAGCCGTTGGCCGCCCAGCTCGACCACTTCCTGGACATCCTCGCCGGCACCGCCGACGCCGACGCCGAGCGGCGGCGGATCCTTCCGGCGCACCGGGCAGTCGGCCGGATCTTCGCCGACCACGGCTGACCGGCAGGACCCGGGCCGGCGGCGTCGTGTCGCCAGCCCGGCCGCCGGGCGCGTTCGGGTAGGCTTGCCCACCGTGCGCCCGGCCGGCCGTCGCCGCCCGCCGAGGGGCCGCCCGCCGAGGGTGAGCCCCGCAGCCCGCCTTCCGACTCGACAGAGATCAAGGAATCCCCTGTGCCGAACGTCGCAGACGACGCCCTGGCAGTGGAGGACCAGCGCGCGCCGGAGGACCTGCCCCGCGCGCCGGACGACCAGCCCGAGACGCCCCAGGACCCACCCGGCACGCCCGAGACCCAGCCGGAAACCCCCGACGACCGGCCCGTCACACCGCAGCCCGGGACACCGCAGGACGATCCGGGTGCGCGCGACGAGCCCGCCGACCCGGCCGAGGAGCGGCCCGCGTCGGAGAGCGCCACCGCCGCCCCGGCCGCGCCCGTACGGCTCCCCTTCACCCGGCGGTTCGGGGCCGCCTTCGGAGCTCTCCCGCGCCGGATCACCGACGCCGCCGTGTTGGCGTTCGCGCTGTTCACGGTGATCTACCACGCGGCGTTCCCGGCCGAGCTGCGACCGTCGGTGATCTTCCGGAGCTGGCTCTACTGCTGCGCCGCGCTCGCCGTCCTCGCCGGAGTGCTCGGGGTGGTCCGCGCCGTACGGCGTCGCCGCGCCGTGCCGGCACCGCCGGCCGCGCCGGCCGACCCCGGGCCGACCGGGAAGTGGCGCTGGTGGTGGCTCGCCGTCGGCGTGGCCACCGCCGGGCTCGGCGTCGGCGCCGCCGTCACCGCCGGGATGGCGGGGCTCGCGTCGTGGTGGGTGCCGACCGGCCTGGGGCTCGCCGCGTCCGTCGGCGCGGCGCTGCTGGCCCGCCGGGCGTGGCTGGCCCGCACCGATCCGCAGGAGCCGACCGCCACGGGCTGGCAGGCGCTCTTCGTGCTGCTCGTCTCGGCCGGGGTCGCGGTCTCCTCGCTCTACATGGCCCGCAACAGCAAGGACGACGTCTTCTACGTCGGCAAGTCGGTGTGGGTGGCCGAGCGGGACATCGTCCCGGTGCGGGACTTCCTGTTCACCGAGAACGTGGCCACCCCGCTGAGCACCCAGCCGCCGACGGCCTCGATCGAGGTCTTCGCCGGCGCGCTCGCCCGGTTCCTGGGCCTGCACGCAGCCGACGCCACCTGGTTCGTGCTGCTGCCGGCCCTGGCCGTGCTCGCGGTGCTGGCCCTGTGGCGGCTGGTGCACCGCTGGGCACCCCGCCGGCCCGTGCTGGCGTTCGTCGTGGCCCTCGCGTACCTCTACCTGGTGGTCGGCTCGGACGCCTCGCTCGGCACCTTCCACCTGCCCCGGCTCTACGAGGGCAAGGGCATGTTCGTCTCGGCGGTGGTCCCGCTCATGTGGGTCTACCTGACCGACTGGTTCGAGTCCCGGTCGAGGTGGAAACTGTTCCTGATCGCCGCGCTCTCCGTGGTGGCGACCGGGCTGTCCACGACGTCCGCGATCATCCTGCCGATCCTGGTCGGCGCGGCGTGCCTGGCGATGCTGCTGGTGGGCCGCTGGGGGGCCGCGTTGGCGGCGGGCGTCGCCGCGCTGGCCTATCCGGTCGGTGGGGTGCTGGTGTCCCGGCTGGTGCTCGGGCCGGTGGCCAGCGCCGGGGGCGAGACCCAGTTCTTCGACGCCGAGGGCACCTACCGTCGCACGCTGCTGGTGGGCGTGCTCGGCGTCATCGGCGGGCTCGCCCTGTGGGTGGCGCCCCTGCTCGTCCGGGGGCGCGCGCCCCGCCTGCTCGCTGCCGGCGCGGCCCTGACCATGACCCTGCTGTTCGTGCCGGGCGTGCTGGAGGTGCTCGGCGAGGCCAGCGGCGTCTCGGCGGTGCTGTGGCGGGTGCCCTGGATCCTCGCCCTGCCCGGCCTGATCGGCATCCTCTGCACCGTCAGGCTGCCCCGACTGCCGTGGGTGTCCCGGCTGGTCGGCCTCGTCGTCGCCAGCTCGATGATCTTCTGCTTCGCGAGTTTCGGCGTGCCGATGTGGGGCAGGGACAGCTTCGTCGAGGTGGCGCCGCGCCCGCTGTGGAAGCTGCCGCAGCAGCGCCTGGAGATCGTCCAGTGGATCGACGGGCTGCCCCGGGAGCCCGGCCTGCTGCTCGCCCCGTCGACGTTGATGCGGGTCGCGCCCATCGTCAGCAGCCGGCTGCGGGTCGTCATGCCCCGCGACGGCTACCTCGTCGAGTACGACCAGAACTCCGACTTCGTCCGCGACCGGCAGCGGTTGGCCGCGTTCGCCGACGGCACGGTGATCGCCCCCGACGCGGAGGTGAAAGCGTCCATCGAACGGCTGAACGTGACTACCATCTGCGTCTACTGGGTCAACCTTGAGGCCAAGGCCACCCTCAAGCGGCTCGGCTACGAGATGTACGCCCGGCGGTTCGCCCCCGGTGCCGTCCGCTGCTTCCGCCAGCCCTGAACGGCGGGCCACCGACCCGCCAGACGGCGCGGTCGCGGCCCGATCGGGTAGCAACAGGGCGGAAGCCCGTAATACCCGAATATGGCTCGCCGTTAGTCTCGCGTTAAGGTCTGGGGGCGAGTGGGACCAGGACGATGCACGGGGGGTTCCCGCCGCTAGCCGCACTGAACGAGGAGGCCGGTCCCGCACGGGGCCCGGCCCCGTCGCCGATCTCGTTGGGGGAGAGTAACCGTTGTTCGGCAAGTTGATGGGACCGGCGGGCGTGGCCGCTCGTGGGGCCGTGCTGCTGCTCTTCTACCTGATCGCGCTCGCCGCGGGAGCCCTCGGCGCGGCCTGGGTGTTCGCGGTGAGCGGGATCGCCGCGATCGCCGGTGAGTTCGCCCTCGCCCGGTGGTCGGCGCCCACCATGACGCTGTTGGAGAAGGTCGGCCTCGGCCGCGGCTACCGCCAGCTCACCCGCGACCTCTCGGCCGTGCTGCTCGTCGCCGCGGCCATCCGGCCCAGCTCGGTCGAGCTGACCGCGATCCTGCTGCTGCCCGCCGCGACCTGGGTGATCGCGGTCTTCGCCGGGGCGCTGAACCGCATGATCGACCGGCGCAACCCGGTCTCCGCACTGGTGCGCAACATCGACCTCGGCCCGATGCGGTCGGCACCGCGCCCACCCGAGTGGGCGGCCGGGGTCGCCGGTGAGCGGCTCGCCATGGTCAACCTGCTGCTGGTCCCGGCGGCGGTGCTCTCGGCGCTGTGGGACGACGCCGCGCCGGTGCTGGCCGGCGGTGCCGCCGCCGTGCTCGCCGCGGCCGTGGCCGGCGGCATCGTCGCGCTGACCTGGCTGCGGGGCCGGGGCACCGGCAAGAGCCCGGTGCTGCCGGCGGTGCAGAAGTGGCTGGACTCCTACCGGCCCGAGGTCGCCCTCTACTTCGCCGGGCCGGCGAAGGACGTCTACCAGGCCAACATGTGGCTGGCCCCGACCGAGGCCCTCGAACGGCGGGCCGTGGTGCTGATGCGCAGCCGGGAGGCGTTCAACGAACTGGCCGACACCCGGCTGCCGGTGATCTGCGTGCCGGCCGGTGTGGACTTCATGAACCTGGAGCTGGGCAGCGTACGCGCCACCATGTACGCGGCGAACGTCGGCGCGAACATCCACATGCTCCGGGAGCCGGGCATGAAGCACGTTTTCGTCGGGCACGGCGACAGCGACAAGCAGGCCAGCGTCAACCCGTACAGCAAGGTGTACGACGAGGTGTGGGTCGCCGGCCTGGCCGGCCGGGAGCGGTACGCCCGGGCCGGCGTCGGCGTGCTGGACGCCGACATCGTAGAGATCGGACGGCCGCAGCTCGCGGGCGTGCACACGTTCGGCTCGGAGTCGCCCGACCGGCCCTTCACCGTGCTCTACGCGCCGACGTGGGAGGGGTGGCTCGACGACGACCCGTACCACACGTCGCTGGTGCTGATGGGGGAGCGGATCGTCCGGGGCCTGCTCGCCGCCCGTCCGTCGCTGCGGCTGATCTACAAGCCGCACCCGCTGACCGGCACCCGGTCCAAAGAGGCGAAGGCGGTCCACGAGCGGGTGGTGGGGCTGATCGGCGCCGCCGGCGGCGACGTCGACGCCACCTCCCTCGACGGCCCCCGCCACCGGGTCGTCACCGGGCGGGTACCGGCCCTGTTCGACTGCTTCAACCAGACGGACCTGCTGATCAGCGACATCTCCAGCGTCGTCTCCGACTTCGTGCAGAGCCAGCGGTCGTACGTGGTGGCGAACCCGAGCGGGCTGCCCGAGGACGACTTCCGCCGCAACTTCCCCACCTCGCGGGGGGCGTACCTGCTGTCGAAGGACTGCGGGGAGCTGGAGAAGATCGTCGCGCTCACCCGGGCGGGCGACGACCCGATGACCGAGGCGCGCCGGGAGCTGAAGGTCTACCTGCTCGGCCCGGACGAGCCGAACCCGATGGAACGGTTCCGGCAGGAGATCGGCCGCCTCTGCGGCTGATCCGGCAGCGCTGGGCACAAGGGGGGCGGCACCTGCCGCCCCCCTTGTGCCGTACCGCCGGTCAGTCGTGGCGGCGTGGGCTGGTCACGTCGCGGGAGACGACCTCACCCTTCTCGTCCACCCACCCCTTCGGCCGCGCCGGGTTGCCGGCGACCAGTTGGAACGGGGCCACATCCCGGGTGACCACCGAACCGGCGGCGACCATCGCGTACTCGCCGATCTCGACCCCGCAGACAAGGGTGGCGTTCGCCCCGATCGACGCGCCCCGGCGGACCAGCGTCGGGGTGATGGTCCAGTCCGGGTTCTGCGCCCGGGGGCGCAAGTCGTTGGTGAAGACGGCGCACGGGCCGACGAAGACCTCGTCCTCGATGGTCACGCCCTGGTACACCGAGACGTTGTTCTGAATCTTCACGAGGTCACCGACGGTGACCCCGGCGTCGACGTACACGTTGCGACCGATCACGCAGCCGGCACCGACCCGGGCGCTGGACCGGATGTGGGCCAGGTGCCAGACCTTGGTGCCGTCGCCCACGCGGGCGCCCTCCTCCACGTCGGCGCTCGGGTGGACGAAGACCGCGCTGGGCTGTTCGGTGGTGTCAGTCATCCTTCAACTCGCATCGCTCGGGGCGCCGTGCGCCGGCGGTGGACGCGGCGCAACGACGGCGGGTGCTCGCCGCCGCCCGCGCGGGATCGGGGGCTGCCGCGCCCGGCGTGGGCTCGGACGGCCCGGCCGGGGCACCGGCCGGGAGTGAGCATAGCGAGCCGCACAGTCAGCCCAGCAGGTGCGCGACCGCGTCGGCGGGCGGGGTGTCGGCCGGCAGGGCGTGGGCCTCGACCACGGCGGCGACCGGCAGCGTCCCGTACAGGTGGGGGAAGAGTTCGCCGCCCCGGGACGGTTCCCAGCGCAGCCCCGCGCCGACCGCCTGCGGGTCGACGGAGAGCAGGGTCAGCCCGGTGGCGCCGGCGAAGTGCCGCCGGGCGGTCTCGACCAGTTGGCCGGCGGCGGAGAGGTGGATGAACCCGTCCTGGCGGTCCACCGCCGAGCCGGCGAAGTGCCCGGCGGCGCGGGCGGCGTCCCACTCCGTACTCGTCAGCAGTTTGTAGATCACCCCGGCAGCCTACGGCGGCGGCCGGCCCGGCGGACCGGGACCGGCCGGGCCGCCGGGCGCGCCCTGCAACGGGCACGCGGCAACTGACCGGGCGGCCCTCCCGCCCGGCCGGCACGTCTGCGACCATTCCACGGTCGAGAACGAGGAACCGGGGAGGCGGGTTGCGCATCCTGCTGGTCGAGGACGACCGTCGGGTGGCCGCCGCCCTGTCGTCCGCGCTGACCCGTCGCGGCTACGAGGTGGAGCACGCCGCCACCGTCGCGGCGGCGCTGCGCGCCGCGCCCTGCGACCTGGTGCTGCTCGACCTGACCCTGCCCGACGGGGACGGCACCGAGCTCTGCCGCGCCCTGCGCCGGCGCAGCGCCCAGCTCGGCATCATCGCCGTCACCGCCCGCGGCGAGGAACGCGACCGCGTCCTGGGCCTGCGGCTGGGCGCCGACGACTACGTGGTGAAACCCTTCTCCATGGTCGAGCTCCAGGCCCGGATCGAGGCGGTGCTGCGCCGGGCCGCCCACGCCGCCCCGGAGCGGGACGTGATCGAGGCCGGCCCGGTGCGCATCGACGTCGCCGCCCGGACCGTCACGGTCGACGGCCGGGAGGCCACCCTCACCCGCAAGGAGTTCGACATCCTGCTGTCGCTGGCCCGGCAGGTCGGGGTGGCGGTGTCCCGCGACCGGATCCTGCTGGACGTCTGGGGCACCACCTGGGCCGACCGGCACACCGTGGAGGTGCACGTCGGGTCGCTGCGCGGCAAGCTGGGCGACCCCCGGCTCGTGGAGACCGTACGCGGGGTCGGCTACCGGCTGCGCGGGGAGTGAGGGGAGCCCCGTGCGTCGTCGGCTGGTCATCAGCTACCTGCTGCTGATGGTGCTGGTGCTCGTCGCGCTGGAGACCCCGCTCGCGGCGACCCTGGCCACCCGGGAGACCGACCTGGTGCGCGCCGACCGGCTCGCCGACGCCACCCGGTTCGCCTCGCTCGCCGGGCCGGCGCTGCGCGGCGGCGTCCCGGGGCCGATCGGCGGCGAGCTGAGCAGCTACGACGAGCTGTACGGCATCGGCGCGGCGGTGGTCGACCGGGACCGGCGCACGGTGGTGGCGTCGCGCAGTTGGCGGTCCGGGGCCGGCACCGAGTCGGCGCTGGACAACGCGCTGTCCGGGCAGCAGTTCAGCGCCCCGGGCTCCGTGTGGCCGTGGGCGGGCGGGCCCGTCGTGGTGGCGGTGCCGATCAACGACGGGGGCGAGGTGCTCGGAGCCGTCGTCATCACCACCCCGGCCGCCGCGCTGCGGCGCACCGTCACCGCGTGGTGGCTGCTGCTCGCGGCGATCGGCATCGTCGCCGTGCTGGCCTGCGTGCTGACCGCGTTCGGGCTGGCCGGGTGGGTGCTGCGCCCGGTCACCGAGCTGGACGCCGTCACCCACGAGATCGCCGAGGGCGACCGGGGGGCCCGGGTCCAGCACCGGCTGGGCCCGCCGGAGCTGCGCCGCCTGGCGGCGAGCTTCAACAACATGGCCGACGTGGTGTCCGACGTGATGGACCGGCAGCGGGCCTTCGTCGCGCACGCCAGCCACCAGCTGCGCAACCCGCTGACCGCCCTGCGGCTGCGGGTGGAGGAGTTGGGACCGAGCCTGACCGATCCGCAGGGGCGGGCCGAGCACCGGCTCGCGTTGGAGGAGACCGACCGGCTGGCACTGCTGCTCGACGCCCTACTCACCCTGGCCCGCGCCGAGCGCGAGGAGAACCAGCGGGTCACCGTCGACGCGGCGGCCGTGGCCGCGTCCCGGGTCGCCGCCTGGCAGCCGCTGGCCCGGCACCGGTCGGTCACCCTCCGCCTGGCCCCGGCCGACGGCCCGGCGTACGCCCGGACCGTGCCGACCGCGATCGACCAGGCGCTCGACGCCCTGATCGACAACGCGGTGAAGTTCAGCGGTACGGGCGGCGAGGTGACCGTGGGTGTCGGGCGCGCCGACGGCGGGACCGCCCTGGAGGTCCGGGACACCGGCCCGGGCATGACCCTCGACCAGCTTGACCGGGCCACCGAGCGGTTCTGGCGGGCCCCCGAGGTGCAGAACGTCGACGGGGCGGGGCTCGGGCTGACCATCGTGGCGGTCCTCGTCGACGCCTCCGACGGGCGGCTCACCATGCGGCCGGGAAAGCCGCGCGGGCTGGTGGCCGGGCTGTGGTTCCCGGCCCCGGGCCCGGCGGACTCCGCCGGGGCGACGACCCCGGCCGGGCCCGCCCCGGACTCCGCCGGAGCGATGCCCCCGGCCCGGCCGGTCGGGTCGGACGTCGGCTGACGGGTCAGGGCTTGGCCGACCGGTACCAGTCGGCGGCACCCGGGTGCAGCGGCAGCGGGGCGGTGGCGATCGCCGACCGGGGGCTCATCCGGCCGGCCGCCGGGTGGGCCGCCGCCAGTTCCTCCCGGCGCTCCATCAGCAACCGGGTCACCTCCCGCACCAGCGGCTCCGGCAGGTTCGCCCGGACCACCAGGTAGTTCGGGTTCGCCACCGTCGTGACCGGCTCGACCCCGTACACGGAGCGGGGGATGTCCCGGGACACGTAGACCTCGCGGTAGCTGCGCCGCAGCGGCTCGGTCCACTCGCCCAGGTCGACGATCCGCACGGCGTTGCCGGCAGCGAGTTCCTCGACGCCGCGCACCGGGAGCCCGCCGGAGAAGAAGAACGCGTCGATGCGGCCGGCGCGTAGCGCGGCGACCGAGTCGTCGAGGCCGAGCCGTTCCCGGCGTACGGCGGCACCGCCGAGGTGGGCGACCTCCAGCAGCCGGGTGGCGGTGATCTCCGTGCCTGAGCCGGGCGCGCCGACGGAGACCCGCCGGCCCCGCAGGTCGGCCACCGAGCGGACCGGGCTGTCGGCCGTGGTGACCAGGTGCAGCAGGTCGTCGTAGACCCGCGCCACCGCCAGGACGCCCGGGTGTTCCTCCCGGTCGGTGGGCAGCACGTCGGCCTGGGTGAAGCCCAGCTCGGCCTGGCCCGAGCCCACCAGGCGCATGTTCTCCGCCGAGGCCGCGGTGACCACCACGCTCGCCCGCACCCCGGGCAGCTCCCGGTTGAGGATGCCGGCCAACGACCGGCCGAACGCGTGGTAGACAGCGGTGGGGCTGCCGGTGGCGATGCGGATCGGCACCGGTTCGCCCGGCGAGTCCTGGCAACCGGCGAGCCCGGGCGCCGCCGCGACCAGCACCAGCAGCAGCACCACCATGCCGGCGGCGCGCGGGGGCACAGTCCAGCTACGGCTCACCCGGTGCACTCTGCGCGGTGCACCGCCGCTGGCGCAAGCCCGCCGCCGCTGGCGCAAACCCATCGGCCGCGCCCGCCCGCCGTCCACGCGCCCGCCGGGGCGTAAGGCCCGTCAGCAGGCGGCGGCCACCCCCGGCCCGGTCGCCGGGTCCAGGGTGACGCTGTGCAGGATGCGGTCCCGGTCCGGGCCGTCGGCCACACTCACCACGAAGCAGCCCGCGCCGGGCCGCAGCAGGGCGGGCACCTCCAGCAGGGCGGCCCCCCGGACCAGCACGGCGGCCAGCTCCCGGTCGGTCAGCCGGATCCCGAGGATGTGCCGGCGCACGTGCCGGCCGCCGGCCAGCAGCGCCGCCCGCCACGCTGCGGCGGCCAGCCGGGGCCGCCACGTCCGGCGCGGCGCCGACGCCCCCGACGCGGGCCCGCCGAGCAGCTCCCGGCGGCCCTGCCGCCAGCCGGTCTCCACCAGCGCCGCGTACGCCGCCCGGTGCTCGCGCGGCACCTGGAGGCGGTGCAGCTCGTAGCGGCGGCGCAGGCCACCGGTGGTCATCTCGTGCCGCACCGGGATCTCCAGCCGGGCGAGGAGCTGGCGCATCCGGTGCGCCGCGTCCTCCCGGTTGAACTCGGCGGCGGGGCCACCGAGGACGGGAACCGGGGGGCGCTGACCGGCCCGGTTCGGCGCGGCCGGCGCGGCCACGCAACGCAGCAGGCAGGCGACCTCGAACGCGTCGGCGAGGGTCAGCCGATCCAGCGGGGCCGGGGCCGCGGGAAGACGGGGCCGGTCGAGCAGCGTGGGTTCGAGGGGCACCACAGTCTCCTTGTCGGCGTCGGGTTCCCCTTACCGTGGCCCGCCGGGCGGCCCGGTGGTACCCGTGGCCGCCAGGCTTGAGGAAATCTTGCGACAGTTCGGTGCGTCACAACTGCGTCACCACGACGTCGACCGCCCGGGGTCGGCCGGCCGCCACCGGCTGCTCCAGCACCGGGTACTTCAGGTCCCGCAGGGCGGCCACCAGCCCGTCGGCGGTGCGCGGGCGGGCACCGGCGGTGAGCAGGTCGCGGACCAGCCGCCCCTTCGTCGCCTTGTTGAAGTGGCTCACCACGGTGCGGACCGGCCCGGTCGGGGTGTCCCGCTCGTGCAGCACCCGCACGGTCACCGTCCGCCCGGCCAGCTCGCCGCGCGGGGTCCACGTCGCCGCGTACGCGCCCGAGCGCAGGTCCAGCACCGGGCCGCGACCGGCCGCCGCTTCCAGCGCCCGGCCCAGCTCCCGCCGCCAGTACGCCGACAGCGCCCCCACGCCGGGCAGCCGCGCCCCGATCGGGCACCGGTACGGCGGGATGCGGTCGGTGAGCCGCACCGCGCCCCACAGCCCGGAGCTGATCAGCACCGACCGGCGGGCCGCCCGCTGCGCCGACGCCGGCAGCGAGGCCAGGTCGAGGGACTCGTAGAGCACGCCCGTGTAGAGCCGGCCCGCCTCGGCGGTGGCCGCCCGCTCCAGCCGGGCGTTGCGGCGCAGCTCGCCGGCCAGCCCCGGGGTCAGCCCCAGCGCCTCCAAGGCCGCCGCTTCGTCTGGAACGGTGGCCGCCGCCCCACCCTGGGCCGCCGCCCCACCCGGGCAGGCGCAGAGCGCCACCAGCGCCGTCAGCACCCGCGCGCGGGCGTCGGTCAGCTCGGGCAGGGACAGCCGGGCCAGGTCCAGCCGCCGGCCGGTCCCGGCGTCGGCCTTGCCCTCCGAGGGCGGCAGCAGGATGAGCATCGCCTCACGACTCCTCGCGCACCCGGCGACGTGCGCGCCGGCCGGGCCAGCGTACGCACCCGTTCAGCGCCACGGCCGCACGGCCGTCTCCGGGTGGTACACGCGATAGCGGCCGACCTCGGCGAGCAACGCCGGCCCGGCGCGCGGGCCGAGCAGCTCCCGCAGCCGCCGATCGGCCGGGCCGCCGGCCACCAGCACGTACCCGGGCCGGTCGACCAGGGCCACCTCCCGCCAGTACGGCCGGTACCGGTTCTGCCCCGGGGCCAGCCGTCCGTCGAGCACCCCGCAGACCACCTCCTCCGCCGTGTGGAAGACCAGCCGGTTGCAGGTCCAGTACTCGCCGTACACCGCGCGCAGCCCCGCCCGGCGGACGATGTCGGCCAGTTCCCGGGCCTGCCGCTCCTCGGCGCGCAGCGGCCCGAGGCCCGCCACGAACAGGCCGGTGGCGGCCAGCGCGGTGGCGGTCAGCCCGGCCAGCGCGGCCGTGGCCGACGCCCCGGCGAGCCGTCCGGCCGCGCCCGCCGTGCCCCGCCACGCGTGCCGCGCCGCCACCCACAGCGGCCACAGCACCACCGGCAGCGACAGCTGGAGCACCGACAGGTAGCGGGCGTTGTTCAGCGGGTCGGTGGCGGCCAGCGGGCTGCGTACGTACACCGCGAGGGTCAACCCGGCGCCCGCGACCAGGGCGAGCTGCGCGGCCGGCCCGACCCGGTCGCCGGCCGGCCAGGCGGCGGCCCGCCGGTACGCGACCAGCGCGAGCACCGCGGCGGCGGCCAGCAGCGCGGGGTAGAGCAGCCCGAACCACTGCTGCCAGCGGGCGCACCCGCCGGCCGGGCACAGCCCGGTGGCCAGCGGCACCCCCTCCAGCAGCCCGCCGCGCAGCCGGTCGGCCAGCGGGGGTGCCACCCCGCCCACCCGGCTGATCCCCCGCAGCACCGACAGCGAGTCCTGCCCGGGCGGCGCGCGCAGGTTGTCGACGATCAGCGGCGCGGCTCCGACGGCGAACCCGGCCGCCAGCGCCGCCCCGCACCAGCCGAGCAGCTCCCGGCGCAGCTCCCAGGCCAGCAGCAGGCCGGCCGCCGTCAGGTACGGCACGATCAGCCAATCCGACCAGACGGCCAACCCGGCCAGCAACCCCGCCGTCCCCGCCGCCAGCGGCCGGGACCGCACCCGCCCATCGGCCAGCCCCACCGCCACCAGCAGGATCAGCAGCACCGCCGGCTTCGCCTCCGGCCGCCCGCCGACCGCCTGCAACTGGTCGCGCAGCACCCGCTCCGGGCCCAGCGCGAGCAGGCCGACGACCAGCACGGCGAACCACGGCGCGCAGATCCGGCGGGTCAGCCGGTACGCCAACCACACGAACAGTGCCCACAGCACCAGCACCGGCAGCCGCAGCACCGGCCAGCTCGGCCCGGCGACGGCGACCAGCGGGGCCGCCAGGTACGCCTCCGCCATGCCCATGTAGCGCTGCCCGTACAGGAAGACGGGGTGCTCCCGGCCGGCGGCGATGTGCAGCGCGGCCAGGCCGAAGGTCGCCTCGTCGCTGTTCGACACGGGCACGGTGAGCAGCGTGAGGACCAGCCGGTAGCCGAACCCGGCCAGCCCGAGCAGCAGCGCCGCCAGCGCCGGCCGGTCGAGCGCCGGACGCCACCGCCCACGGTCCCGCACAGCTGTCGACACGACCAACGCCCCCGTCGTCGCCCCGACCGGAGTGTGTCACGCGCGCGGTACGGGCCGGGCCGGATCGCCGCAGACCGGCGGCGGGTGGTGGTCGGCGGCGCGATGGTCCCGGGGAGCCGGCGGCTCGCGTGGCCGACGTCGACGGGGTGTGGCAGGGTTGCAGCGTGCCACCGACACCCGCCGGCGAACTGGCCGTACCGAACCTGCACCGGGCCGCGCGGTTCGAGGACGCCGTGCACAACCTGGTCGAGCGCCGGCTGCGGCGCACCGGGTGGCAGACCAACATCATCGCGTACGCCGGCTACGGCGCCCCCGGTTGGGCGCGGGTGCTGTGCCGGGTGCTGCTCGGCCGCCCCGACACCCGGTCCCGGCAGCGCCTGGAGAAGGTGCGCGGCTGGCGCAGCTTCGCCACCCTGCCCGCCAAGCACGTGACGGTCACCATCGAGGCCGGCGGGGTGACGCACGAGGCGAAGGCCGATCGCAGCGGCTTCGTCGACACCGTCGTCGAGGCCGGCCTGACCCCGGGCTGGTCATCGGTGCGGCTCAGCGTCGCCGACGCCGAGCCGGTGGAGGCGCTGATCCGCGTCCTCGACCCGAACGTCCGGTTCGGCATCCTCTCCGACATCGACGACACGGTCATGGTGACCACCCTGCCGCGTCCGCTGCTGGCCGCGTGGAACACCTTCGTCCTCGACGAGCACGCCCGCGCCGCCGTGCCCGGCATGGCGGTGCTCTACGAGCGGCTGGCCACCGCCCACCCCGGCGCCCCGGTGTTCTACCTGTCCACCGGCGCGTGGAACGTCGCGCCGACGCTGACCCGGTTCCTGTCCCGGCACCTCTACCCGGCCGGGCCGCTGCTGCTCACCGACTGGGGGCCGACGGCCGACCGGTGGTTCCGCAGCGGCCGGGAACACAAGCGGGCCACCCTGGCCCGGCTGTCCCGCGAGTTCCCCGACGTGCGCTGGCTGCTCATCGGCGACGACGGCCAGCACGACCCGGAGATCTACCGGGAGTTCGCCGCCGGCCATCCGGACAACGTGGCCGGGGTGGCGATCCGCCGACTGTCGCCCACCCAGTCGGTGCTCGCCGGCAGCCTGCCCGCCCCGTCGGGCAGTTCTTCGTCGGGGCCGGTGGGGCAGAAGTGGCTCTCCGCGCCGGACGGCGCGGGCCTGTGGAAGCTGCTGCGCGACGCGGGACTCGTCTGAGCCCTGCCCTGGGGGGCCACCACCGACGCGTGTCGGTGATGGCCCCTGAGACTGCCCGGTTGTCAGGAGCTGGTGGGGGTGACCAGCGGCCGGGCCGGGTCGGCGGTGAGGGTGCCGGTGCCCGGGGTGCCGGCGGTGAGGCCGCTGACGCGCCAACGGACGGTCTCGCCGTCGGCGCCGACGGTCCACAGGTCCGCATCGCCGTCGGCGTCGACGTCGGCGGCGTGCAGGGTGACGTCCTCGCCGGTGTTCCAGG
The DNA here is from genome assembly GCF_042670805.1 of Micromonospora sp. NPDC057141. Classification (NCBI taxonomy): domain Bacteria; kingdom Bacillati; phylum Actinomycetota; class Actinomycetes; order Micromonosporales; family Micromonosporaceae; genus Micromonospora; species Micromonospora sp. NPDC057141. The sequence continues at coordinate 23,993 of NZ_JBHUVA010000016.1, forward strand.
ACGTGGACAGCGCGTAGGCGGTGTGGCTGAGCACGCCGGTGTCGGGGTCGACCGTGAGGTCGGTCCACAGGTGCAGGGCACCGCTGGCGCGGTGCCACAGGAACATGGCGGTGCCGCCGGCGAGCTGGGCGGTGGCGACCGTCCAGTCGCTCCAGTCGGTGCCGGCGACGGGGGCGGCGGCGGTGGTGTGGAACGCGCCGAAGTAGCCCCCGGGCGCCCCGAGGTTGGGGTAGTAGGTCAGGTGGTGGCCCGTGCCGGCGCTGCCGCTGATGCCGATGAGGTCGGGGATGGGGGCGGCGACGCGGCGGGTGTCGCCGGCGTTGGCGAGCTGGAGGGGCTGCGCGCCGTCGGGGTCGAGGAGCTGGCTGGGGTCGACGCTGAACTGGTTGCCGCTGAGCTGAGGCTGGAGCACCGAGCCGTCGCCGTTGCCGCGCAGCACGCTGGCGCCGCCGGGGTTGACGCCGGTCGGGTGGTAGACGAGGACGTCCTGGACGACGTTGCCGGTGAACCGCCCGGTGATCACCTGCGCCCCGTCGAAGGCGGCGGGGGTGTCGTCGCCGGTGCCGTTGCCCAGGGCACCGATGTTGGTGGCGGGCAGGGCCGAGCCGGGAGTGTCGCCGGCGGCGAGCCAGAGCCCGGACGGCAGGCCGTGCACCCCGCCCACGGTCAACAGGTCGGCGACGCCGTCACCGGTCAGGTCGCTGTCGACGGCCGGGGCGCCGGGGTTCGAGTTGAACGTGAGGTTCGCCGACTCGCCGAAGGCCCCGGCGGCCGTGACACCGGTCACGGTCAGGGTGTTGGTGAACCGGGTGGGGGTGAGCACGATGGTGGCGTTGCCGTTGACGTCCGCCGCGACGTCGGCCGGCGGGCCGGCGTTGAGCTGGTAGACGTACCTGGCCGGCGCCCCGCCCGTGCTGCCCTTGGAGACGGTGAAGGTCGCCGGCACGTACATCGTCGTGTCCCCGGGGTCGGAGACGACGGGCGTTCCCGGGGGGCAGGCGGCCGGGCGGCCGGGAACGCGCGGGCCCGGTGCCGCCGCGACTGCGGCGTCGGCGGGCAGCGCGGCGGCACCGCCGGCCGTGAGGAGGGCGACGCTGACGCCGGCCGCGAGGACCCGGATCCTGGATGTCCTCGCCGCAGGGATGGTTGCAGGCACGAAGGTTCCCTCCCATGGGGGTGTTCGGGTGACGCACCCACCTGATCGGTGGTCACCACAGTGAACCACCCGTCCGCCGCCCGGTCCGTCCCCTGAGGACGGGATCAGTCGCGGCGCAGCCAGAGCACGCCCAGCGGCGGCACCCGCAGCGCCACCGACGCGGGCAGCCCGTTCCACGGGACCCCCTGCGCGTGTACCTCGCCGAGGTTGCCCACCCCGGAGCCGCCGTAGTGGTGGGCGTCGGTGTTGAGCACCTCCGTCCACGTCCCGGCGGCGGGCAGCCCGACCCGGTAGTCCTCCAGCGGCAGGGCCGAGAAGTTCGCCACGCACACCAGCGTCGCGCCGTCGGGGGCGATCCGCACGAACGACACCGTGTTGTGGGCGACGTCGTCGCCGGCGATCCAGCGGAACCCGGCCGGCGTGGTGTCCTGCGCCCACAGCGCCGGGGTGTCCCGGTAGACGCGGTTCAGGTCGCCGACGAGGCGCTGCACCCCGGCGCGCGCGGGGTCGTGCAGCAGGTACCAGTCGAGGCCGCGCTCCTCGCTCCACTCCCGGTCGTCGGCCAGCTCGCAGCCCATGAACAGCAGTTGCTTGCCCGGGTGCGCCCACATGTACGCCAGCAGCGCCCGCGCGTTGGCCAGCCGCTGCCAGGTGTCCCCGGGCATCTTCGCCACCAGGGAGCCCTTGCCGTGCACCACCTCGTCGTGGCTGATCGGCAGCACGAAGTTCTCGCTCCACGCGTACGCCAGGGAGAAGGTGAGCTGATGGTGGTGGTGCTGCCGGTAGATCGGGTCCTTCGACGTGTAGAGCAGGGTGTCGTGCATCCAGCCCATGTTCCACTTGAACCCGAAGCCCAGCCCGCCGTCGGCGGTGGGCCGGGTCACCCCGGGCCAGGCCGTCGACTCCTCGGCGATCATCACCACCCCGGCGTGGTGCTTGTAGACGGTGGCGTTGACCTCCTGCATGAAGGCGATCGCCTCCAGGTTCTCCCGGCCGCCGTGCACGTTGGGCACCCACTGGCCGGACGGCCGGGAGTAGTCCAGGTAGAGCATCGACGCCACGGCGTCGACCCGCAGCCCGTCGACGTGGAACTCGTCGCACCAGTACAGCGCGTTGGCGACCAGGAAGTTGCGCACCTCGCGGCGGCCGAAGTCGAAGACGTACGTGCCCCAGTCGGGGTGCTCGCCGCGGCGCGGGTCGGGGTGCTCGTAGAGCGGGGTGCCGTCGAAGCGGGCGAGGGCCCACTCGTCCTTGGGGAAGTGCGCGGGCACCCAGTCCAGGATCACCCCGACGCCGGCGTTGTGCAGCGTGTCGACGAGGTGCCGGAATTCGTCGGGGTTCCCGAACCGGGACGTCGGCGCGTAGTAGCCGGTGACCTGGTAGCCCCAGGAGCCGCCGAACGGGTGCTCCATCACCGGCATGAACTCCACGTGGGTGAAGCCCAGCTCCGTCACGTACGCGGTGAGCTGCTCGGCCAGTTCCCGGTAGCCGAGGCCGGGCCGCCACGAGCCGAGGTGCACCTCGTACACGCTCATCGGTTCCTGGTGCGGCTGCCGGCGCGCGCGGCGGGCGAGCCAGTCGGCGTCGGTCCACTCGTACGCCGAGCGGTGCACCACCGACGCGGTGGCCGGCGGCACCTCCGCGTACGCCGCCAAGGGGTCGGCCTTGTCCCGCCACCGCCCGTCGGCACCGAGCACCCGGTACTTGTACTTCGCCCCGGCCGGCACGTCGGGCACGAGGATCTCCCACACGCCGCTGGAGCCCAGCGACCGCATCGGCCAGCCGTCGTCGGGGTTCCAGCCGGTGAAGTCGCCGACGACCCGCACGCCGCGCGCGTTGGGCGCCCACACCGCGAACGCGACGCCCGCGTCGAGCACCCGCGCGCCGAGGGCCTCCCACAGCCGCTCGTGCCGGCCCTCGCCGATGAGGTGCAGGTCCAGCTCGCCGAGGGTGGGCAGGTGCCGGTACGGGTCGTCGCGCAGCGCGCCGTCGACGTCGACCCGGTAGTCGAGCACGGTGCCCGGCAGGACGACCTCGAACACGCCCGCCTCGTGGACCCGGGTCATCGGGTACCGCTGCCCGCCGACGACGGCGCTGACCCGCCGGGCGCCCCGGCGCAGGGTGCGGATGGTGGTGCGCCCGTCGGCGGGGTGCGCGCCGAGCACGGCGTGCGGGTCGTGCGCGGTGCCGGCGATCAGCTCGTCCATCGTGGCTCGTCCTTGTCAGCAGCAGCAACGGCGTCGGTGGTGGGGGCGATGGTGCCTGCGGGGGCGGGCCGGCGCACGGTGAACACGTGCGCGGGCTGGAGGTACGGGTCGAGCCGCACGGCGTTGCGCTGCCCCCACTCGTAGACCGCGCCGGTCAGCTCGTCGTGCACCGTGAACCGGTCGGGCCAGTCCAGGCCCAGTGCCGGCATGTCCAGGGTGGTATTGCCCCACTGCACGGTCTGCGAGTCGAACGAGCAGACCACGAGCACCGTGTTACCGGTGTCCGGGTCGCGCTTCGACCAGCACAGCAGCGCCGGGTTGTCGGTGTCGTGGAAGACGAGGTTGCGCAGCCGGTGCAGGGCCGGGTTGTCGCGCCGGACCCGGTTGAGGGTGGCGACGAACGGGGCCAGTGACCGCCCCTGCGCCTGCGCGCCGGCCCAGTCGCGGGGGCGCAGCTCGTACTTCTCGTTGTCGAGGTATTCCTCCGCGCCGGGGCGGGCGACGTGCTCGAACAGCTCGTAGCCGGCGTACATGCCCCAGGAGGGGGACAGCAGCGCCGCCAGCACCGCCCGGATCTTGAACATCGGCGGGCCGCCGTGCTGCAACGACTCGTGCAGGATGTCGGGCGTGTTGGGCCAGAAGTTGGGCCGCATGTGGTCGGCGGAGGCGACCAGCTCCGCGCAGTATTCCCGCATCTGCGCCGCCGTCGTGCGCCAGGTGAAATAGGTGTACGACTGCGTGAAGCCGATCCTGCCGAGCCCGTTCATGATCGCCGGCCGGGTGAACGCCTCGGCCAGGAACAGCACGTCCGGGTCGACCTTCTTCACCTCGGCGATCAGCCAGTGCCAGAAGTCGAACGGCTTGGTGTGCGGGTTGTCCACCCGGAAGATGCGGATGCCCTCGCCGACCCAGTGCAGCACCACCCGCAGCACCTCCGCGCGGATGCCCTCCGGGTCGTTGTCGAAGTTCAGCGGGTAGATGTCCTGGTACTTCTTCGGCGGGTTCTCCGCGTACGCGATGCTGCCGTCGGCGCGGGTGGTGAACCACTCCGGGTGCTCGGTCACCCACGGGTGGTCCGGCGCGCACTGCAACGCCAGGTCCAGCGCCACCTCCAACCCCTGCTCGGCGGCGGCGGCGACGAAGTCGCGGAAGTCCTCCGGCGTACCCAGGTCGGGGTGGATGGCGTCGTGGCCGCCCTCGGCCGCGCCGATCGCCCACGGCGAGCCCACGTCGTCGGGGCCGGCGGTGAGCGCGTTGTTGCGGCCCTTGCGGTTGACCCGGCCGATCGGGTGGATCGGCGGAAGGTAGAGCACGTCGAAGCCCATCGCCGCGACCCCGGGCAGCCGGTCCATCGCGGTGGCGAACGTCCCGGAGCGGGCCGGCGCGTCGACGGTGGCCGGGATCGCCCCCTCGGAGCGGGGGAAGAACTCGTACCAGGCGGAGAAGAGCGCCCGGGGGCGGTCCACCCACAGCCGGTGCTCGTCGCCGGTGGTGACCAGCTCGCGCACCGGGTGCGCCCAGAGCAGGTCGGCCAGGTCGAGGGCCGGGGCGACCCGGGCGGGCAGCTCCCGGCCGTCGTCGTCGAGCGCGGCCACCGCCGCCTTGACCCGCGCGACGTCGCCCGCCGGCGCCAGGCCCAGGGCGGCGGTCAGCACGCGTACGCCTTCGGCCAGGTCGTTGGCCAGCTCCGCCGCCCCCTGCCCGGCGGCGATCTTCTTGGTCACCGCGTTCTGCCAGGTCAGGTACGGGTCCTGGAACGCCTCGACGGTGAAGGTCCACTCGCCGACGGCGTCGGGGCGGATGGTGGCGTGCCACCGGTCGTGGCCGGGCTCGCCGGGGCGCATCCGGGTGAACGGCCTCGCCCGCCCGTCGGGGCCGAGCCAGACCACGTTGCAGCCCAGCGCGTCGTGCCCCTCCCGGTAGGCGCGGGCCGACACCGACACCGCCTCGCCGACCACCGCCTTGGCCGGGTAGCGACCGCAGGAGACGGCGGGGGAGACGTCTTCGATCGGGAACCGTCCAGTCACCCTGTCAACCTACCTGTGCGAGATCGTCTCGCGCGCGGCCAAGCTGTCTCCGGCCCCTGCTACGGCTCGATCCCTGCTACGGCCCGATCAGCCCGCGCACGAGCGGATCGCCGGGGTCGACGACCGGATACTCCGCCAGCACCGCCCGCGCCTGCGCGAAGTCCTCCGCGCCCAGCGCCGCCGCCGGGTTGCGGCGGCGGCTCGCCCGGGACAGCCGGGTGCCCTCCTGGGAGTCCGCCGCGAAGGTCCCGTACGCCGCGTCCACGCGGTCGATAGGCAGGCCGCAGTGTGCCAGCAGGTCCGCGAGCGTGGCCTTCGGGTCCGCGCCGAGCGCCTCGTAGGCCACCGGCAGCAGCAGCACCCCGGCGCGGCGCAGCGTCAGGTACCGGTCCAGCACCGAGAGCCAGGTCAACAGGTACGCCTCGGTCGGCGTCGGTTGCCGCTGGTGCCGGGCGACGAAGGGCATGATCAGCGGGGCCTGGGCCAGCACGTACCTCAGGAACGCCAGTTGCGCGGCCGGGTCGGGCAGGTGCGGGGTGAAGCCCTGGTGCATCGACTCCAGCCACGGGTGCGCGTCGCGGTGCAGGAACAGGCCCCGGGCGTCGGGGAAGACCTGGTGGAACAGGTCGCCGAGCTGGATGCCGCTGGCCCGGAACTTGACCGCCAGCGTGGGTGTGCCCCCGTCTCGGCCCCCGGTGTTGCTCCCGGTGTTGCCGAGGACGCGGACGCAGCTGCGGATCAGCCGCGCGTACTCCGCGTCGCGGCTCGGGTCCTCGTGCCGCAGCAGCGCGATCTCGGTGAAGACGTCGGGCTCGGAGTAGCTGCGCACCCCGGCCACCTCGCCCAGCGCCCTGCTGAGCAGCGTCGACCCGCAGCGCCCGACGGAGTAGACCAGGATCAGGCGGGCCGGGTCCGGCAGGTCGTCGGCGAGCCGGTGCAGGGTCTCGTAGGGCACCGTGATCAGCCGCTGCGCCGCCCGGTACTGGTCGAGGTAGAGGAACGCCCCGCCGGCCAGGTCGACCCCCGGCAAGGTCTGCACGAAGTACGCGAGGCGGTGCTCGTCGTCGAGGCAGTGCAGGCTGACGTCGGGGTCGCCGAGCAGGCTCTCCGCCGGCACCGATCCGCCCGGTCGTACGACGAAGTTGTGCGGGCTGGCCGGCACGAACTCGGCCGCCGCCACCTTGTCGAGGATGTCCAGCACCTGCGCTGACCCGTTCGTATCCATCGACGCCTGACGTTACGCGGGATCGCCGAGCGCGATCAAGCCCTCGCGAGGTGTCGCTGTCCGCCCTCTGCGGGCTGCTCACGCTCCGTGATGCCCCTGCGTTGACACCCGGATGGCGCGGCCACTCTTGCTGTGGGTGAACCTTGCCCGACCACGCCACACCTCTCGCACTCCCTTTGCTCTGCACCCATCGGCGCAACACTCAAGCCGAGCAGGGACTATTTAAGGTAATGGATGTTGAGGTGGGGCGAGGGGCTGTTGCGCTGCGTGAGTGTTGCGTATGTGGGTGCAGAGCAAAGGGGATGCCTGCGTGTGGTGCTTGCTGGGCGATTGTTGCTTTGGGTGACGGGTCGGTGGCGAGCTAAAGCGACGGGGCCTCCGAGTGCCCCGAACGCGTAGATCTTGGTACCAAACGGCCCCTCTGGGGGCCGAAACTCACCAAGATCTACCCAGCCCCCGCCGGGGGACGCGGTGCCACGAACGACCCCTTGCCCTGGTGCACCTCAATCCAGCCCCGTTCATCGAGGATCCGCAGGGCCAGTCGGATCGGCGTCGCACTGGCGCGGTACTGCTCGCACAACTCCGTGATGGACGGGAGCTTGTCGCCGGGCTTGAGCGTGCCGCTTCGGATCGACGCGGTGACGTCGTCAATGACCTGCTCGTATACGGGTTGTCTGGGCATGGCGGGGCCACCTCTCGTCAGCCCTCCGAGCATGCCACCCGACACAGCATTCTGTGCATGTTGGGTTGACTCTGTACTCACTGCACTCTAGGTTGCGGATGAGGGCCTCTCGTCAGCAAACGGAGTGCCTCTCACCCGGGCGGGGCGATCCCCGTGCGCCCCGCCCCCTGACAGCCCCGAACCCCGAAGGAGGCGCAGATGCGTGAGCGCCCGCACGACGGGCCGCTGCCGACGGCGTACCCGATGCCGGACGGCCGGCCACCGCAACCCGACGGCGACCGGGTGCCGTGTCCGTCCCGCCCCGACGCCCGCGCGCCGATCAACCGGCGGCAGTACGCCTACGGCATCGCGATCGCGGTGGTCGTACTCGTGCTGTTGGTCCTCGGGATCCTCGGGTGAGCGGGACGGCCCGGCGGTGAACGAGCTGCCGGTCGGTCGCCGGGTCGCCCACTGGCGGGTGCGGCGCAACATGACGCAGCAGCAGTTCGCCGACCGCCTCGGCAAGTCGAAGAGCTGGGTGGACAAGGTCGAGCGCGGGGTGCGTCGGCTGGAGCGGGTGTCCAACCTGCGGGAGATCGCCGAGGCGCTCCGGATCGACCTGGAGATGCTGCTGGCAGACCGGCCAGGCCCGCCGGACCCGGCTGCGGCGGGCCTGGAGGGGATCCGGGCCGCCCTGGCCCGGTACCACGTGGCGGTTCCGGCCCGGCCGCCCGACGTGGCGCAGGTGCGGGCCCGGCTGGACCACGCGGGGCAGAGCTACCGGCACGCCCGGTACCGGGAGCTGCTCGCCCTGCTGCCCGGCCTGCTCGACGCCGCCCGCGAGGCGCGCGCCACCCACCCGGGCCGGCCGGCCGATGGTCTGCTGGCATCCGGGTACGGGCTCGTCGCGCTGGTGCTGGTGAAGCTCGGCCACGGGGAGTTGGCGTGGCTGGCCGCCGACCGGGGGCTGGCGGTCGCCACGGCCACCGCCGACCCGTGGCTGGCCGCCGCCGCGACCGTACCGCTGTGTCAGGCCCTGCGGGCGAGCGGCCGGCTGCGGTCGGCGGTGGAGGCGGCGGTCGTGGCCGCCCACCGCGTCGGGCCGGCCCGGTCCGGTGCCGCACCCGCCGACGGGCCGGCCGTGCGCGGGACGCTGCTGCTCCAGGCCGCCCTCGCCGCCGCTGGCCGGGGCGACGAGCGGGCCGCCGATGAGCTGCTCGGCCGGGCCGGCGACGCCGCCCGGGTCGCCGAGCCCGGCGGCACCGACGGCGGCGGCTTCGGTGGCGAGGGCTTCGGGCCGGCGGCGGTCGAGGCGGCCCGGGTGGTCGCCGGGTCCGCGCTCGGCCAGGTCACGGCGGCGACGGTACGCCACGAGAAGCTGATCGCCGGCGACGGGTGGCGATGGCTGCCGCCCGAGCACCGGGCCGCGTACCTGCTCGACGTGGCCCGCCTGTACGCCTCGGCCGGCGACGGGCTGCGCGCCGGCCGGGCGGTGCTGGACGCGGAGCGCACGGCCCGGGGCGAGGTGCACGACCGCCCGGCGGCGCGGGACCTCGTCGGCGTCGTGGCGCGGTCGGCGGCGGCCCCGGCCGCCCTGACCCGGCTCGCCGCCACCCTCGGTGTCACCTGACCCGCCGCCGACTCGCCGCCTGATCCGGCTGCCCAGCTGCGTTGCGACACGTATCATGCGTATTACGTATCAGGGGGCCGATATGAAGTTGAACAGCAAAGGGCAGGTGACCATCCCGGCCGAGCTGCGTGCCCGGCACAACCTGCACGAGGGCGACGAGGTCGATGTGATCGAAGAAGGCGGCGCACTGCGCATCGTGCGCGTCAGTGCCGCCGAGACCCGAGGACGGCGGCTGGTCAGGCACATGCGTGGACGGGGCAGCGCCCGAGAGGTGGAGAGCATGTCGACGGACGACCTGATGGACCTGCTCCGTGGCGAGTGAACGAATCCGGGCCGTCGCTGGCCGGGTGGCTGACACCGTCGCCACATTGGTGGACACCAACGTGCTGCTGGACATCTTCACCGAGGACCCGAAGTGGGCCGACTGGTCGGGTGAGGCGTTGGCTGTCGCCCGCGACGCCGGCCTGTTGGTGATCAACCCGCTCGTGTACGCCGAGGTGTCCGTGCGGTTCGCGCGGGTGGAGGAACTCGACGACGCGCTGCCCGCCACGGACTTCCTCCGCGAGGAGCTGCCCTACCCCGCGGGATTCCTGGCCGGCAAGGCGTACGCCCGGTACCGCGCGCAGGGCGGCAACAAGCGCTCACCGATCGCCGACTTCTACATCGGCGCACACGCCGCAGTCTGCCGCTACCGCCTGCTCACCCGCGACAGCAGCCGCTACCGCACCTACTTCCCCAGGTTGACCCTGATCGCGCCCGAGGCGTAGCCACGGCTCAGCCTCACGCGCCGACCGAGCGGTAGACCTCGACGGTGCGGGCGGCGATCGCGTCCCAGGAGAAGTGTTCGACCGCTCGCACCCGCCCGGCCCTGCCGAGTTCACCGGCCTTCGCCGGGTCGGCCAGCACCCGGTTGATCGCCGCCGCCAGGTCGGCCACGAACCGCTGCGGGTCCAGCGGCGTGCCGGAGCCGTCGGCGGCCTGCTCGATGGGGACCAGCAGTCCCGTCCCGCCGTCGGCGACGACCTCGGGGATCCCGCCGGTGGCGGTGGCCACCACGGCCGTCTCGCAGGCCATCGCCTCCAGGTTGACGATGCCCATCGGCTCGTAGACCGACGGGCAGACGAAGACCGTGGCGTGGGTGAGCACCTGGATCACCTCGTGCTTGGGCAGCATCTCCGCCACCCAGACCACCCCGGAGCGGGTGGCCCGCAGCTCGGCCACGAGGCCCTCCACCTCGGCGGCGATCTCCGCCGTGTCGGGGGCCCCGGCGAGCAGCACGAGCTGCGTGTCGTCCGGTAGTTCCCGGGCGGCCCGCAGCAGGTACGGCAGGCCCTTCTGCTTCGTGATCCGCCCGACGTAGACGACGCTGGGGCGGGCCGGGTCGATGCCGAGCCGGTCCACCACGTCGGTGCCGGTGTCCGGGGCGTACTGGGTGGTGTCGATGCCGTTGTAGACCACCCGCACCCGGTCGGGGTCCACCGCCGGGTACGCCGCCAGCACGTCGGCGCGCATGCCCGCGCTCACCGCGATGATCGCGTCCGCCGCCTCGTACGCCGTGCGCTCGCACCAGGAGGAGAGCGCGTAGCCGCCGCCGAGCTGCTCGGCCTTCCACGGCCGCAGCGGCTCCAGGCTGTGCGCGGTGACCACGTGCGGCACCCCGTGCAGCAGCTTTGCGGTGTGCCCGGCCAGGTTGGCGTACCAGGTGTGGCTGTGCACCACGTCGGTGCCGGCGCACGCGGCGGCCATCTCCAGGTCGACGCCCATGGTGCGCAGCGCGGCGTTCGCGCCGGCCAGGGCGGCCGGCTCGGCGTACGCGGTGACGCCCGGCTCGGTGCGCGGCGCGCCGAAGCAGTGCACCCGCACGTCGGCGAGCCGGCGCAGCTCGCGGGCCAGGTACTCGACGTGCACGCCGGCCCCGCCGTACACCTCCGGCGGGTACTCGCGGGTGAGCAGGTCGACGCGGAGTGCTCCGGTGGCCGGGGTCGAGGCGGTCATGCCCGCACCCTAGTGCAGAAGTCCGTCCGTACGAGTGGTGAAGTGGCACGCGGATGGTTAGCGTCTGGGCATGGCTGACAAGGTGCTCGCGATCGTCCTGGCCGGTGGAGAGGGCAAGCGCCTGATGCCGCTCACCGCGGACCGGGCGAAGCCCGCCGTCCCGTTCGGCGGGATGTACCGCATGGTCGACTTCGTGCTGTCCAACCTCGCCAACGCCGGTTTCATCAAGATCGTCGTGTTGACCCAGTACAAGTCCCACTCACTGGACCGGCACATCACCATGACGTGGCGGATGTCGACGCTGCTCGGCAACTACGTCACACCGGTGCCGGCGCAGCAGCGCCGGGGCCCCTGGTGGTTCGCCGGCTCGGCCGACGCGATCTACCAGAGCTTCAACCTGATCCACGACGAGCAGCCCGACTACGTGATCGTCTTCGGCGCCGACCACATCTACCGGATGGACCCCCGGCAGATGGTGGACGACCACATCGCCTCCGGCGCCGGGGTGACCGTCGCCGGCATCCGCCAGCCGCTGTCGATGGCCGACCAGTTCGGCGTGATCGAGGTCGGCCCCGACGGCCGGCGGATCCGGGCGTTCCGCGAGAAGCCCACCGACGCCGCCGGCCTGCCCGACGCACCCGACCAGATCTACGCCTCGATGGGCAACTACGTGTTCACCACGAAGGCGCTCCTGGAGGCCGTCGAGCAGGACGCGGAGGACAAGACCAGCAAGCACGACATGGGCGGCAGCATCATCCCGATGCTGGTCGAGCGCGGCGAGGCCAACGTCTACGACTTCCGCGACAACGAGGTGCCGGGCAGCACCGACCGCGACCGCGGCTACTGGCGCGACGTGGGAACGCTCGACTCGTTCTACGACGCCCACATGGACCTGATCAACGTGCACCCGGTGTTCAACCTCTACAACTTCGACTGGCCCATCTACACCGAGCAGCCGCCGTACCCGCCGGCGAAGTTCGTCCACCAGTGGGGCGAGCGGGTCGGGCGGGCCGTCGGCTCGATGGTGTCGCCCGGCGCAGTGATCTCCGGCAGTCTGGTGGAGAACTCGATCATCTCGCCGAAGGTCAAGGTGCACTCGTGGGCGCACGTCGACGGCTCGGTGTTGATGGAGGGCGTCGACATCGGCCGGCACGCCGTGGTCCGCCGGGCCATCCTCGACAAGCACGTGATCGTCCCCGAGGGGGCCGAGATCGGCGTCGACCTGGAGAAGGACCGGCAGCGCTACACCGTCTCCGACAACGGCATCGTGGTGATCGGCAAGGGGCAGCGGGTCGAGCCCTGAACCACCCACACTTGTCCTGTCGCGGGTGAGCCCGGCCCGCGCCGGGAAGACCCCTCGTCCGTAGCGTCCCTGGAGGTTGCAGCAGTGGCCCACCCCCGCGCCGGTCAGCCCGCCGAGCCCACCGACCTGGTCGACGTGCCCCGGCTGGTCACCGCCTACTACGCCGAGCATCCCGACCCGGAGGACCCGGCGCAGCAGGTCTCCTTCGGCACCTCCGGGCACCGTGGGTCGAGCCTGCGCAACGCGTTCAACTCCGACCACATCCTCGCCGTCACCCAGGCGCTGTGCGACTACCGCCGCCAGCAGGGCCTCGACGGGCCGCTGTTCCTCGGCCGGGACACCCACGCGCTGTCGGCACCGGCGGCCGTCGACGCGCTGGAGGTGCTCGCCGCCAACGGGGTCACCGTGCTGCTCGACAGCCGCGACGGCTACACCCCCACCCCGGCGGTGTCGCACGCGATCCTCACCCACAACCGGGGCCGCACCTCCGGGCTCGCCGACGGCATCGTGATCACCCCGTCGCACAACCCGCCCGACGACGGCGGGTTCAAGTACAACCCGACCCACGGCGGCCCCGCCGACTCCGACGTCACCAGGTGGATCCAGGACCGCGCGAACGCGATCCTCGCCGCCGGGCTCAAGGAGGTCGACCGCATCCCGTACGCGCGGGCCCGCGCCGCCGACACCACCGGCGCGTACGACTTCCTCGCCCACTATGTCGACGACCTGCCCGCCGCGCTCGACCTCGACGCCGTGCGGACCGCCGGGGTGCGCATCGGCGCGGACCCGCTCGGCGGGGCCAGCGTCGCGTACTGGGGGGAGATCGCGCAGCGGCACCGGCTCGACCTCACGGTGATCAACCCGACGGTCGACCCGACCTGGCGGTTCATGACCCTCGACGGCGACGGCAAGATCCGGATGGACTGCTCCTCGCCGAACGCGATGGCGTCGCTGATCGCTGCCCGCGCCGACTACCAGGTCTCCACCGGCAACGACGCCGACGCCGACCGGCACGGCATCGTCACGCCCGACGGGGGCCTGCTCAACCCCAACCACTATCTCGCGGTGGCCATCGGGCACCTGTTCCGCACCCGCCCGGCCTGGGGCCCGGGCGCGGCGGTCGGCAAGACCCTCGTGTCGTCCTCGATGATCGACCGGGTCGCCGCCGATCTGGGCCGGCCGCTGCTGGAGGTGCCGGTGGGGTTCAAGTGGTTCGTCCCGGGCCTGCTCGACGGCGCGGTCGGCTTCGGCGGCGAGGAGAGCGCCGGGGCGTCGTTCCTGCGCCGCGACGGCAGCACGTGGACCACCGACAAGGACGGCATCCTGCTCTGCCTGCTCGCCGCCGAGATCATTGCGACCACCGGCAGGACGCCCAGCGAGCACTGGGCGGAGCTGGCCGAGCGCTTCGGCGCCCCCGTGTACGCCCGCATCGACGCCCCGGCCGACCGGCGGCAGAAGGCGGTGCTGGCCAAGCTGTCCCCGGAGCAGGTGACGGCGACGGAGCTGGCCGGCGAGCCGATCACCGCGACGCTGACCACCGCGCCGGGCAACGGGGCGGCGATCGGCGGGCTGAAGGTGACGACCGAGTCGGGCTGGTTCGCCGCCCGCCCGTCGGGCACGGAGGACGTCTACAAGATCTACGCGGAGTCGTTCCAGGGGCCGGAGCACCTGGCCCGGATCCAGGAGGAGGCCAAGGAACTGGTGACGGGGGTGCTGAATCAGGCGTAGACCCGCTCGGGGGCCGGGTCAGCCCGGGCGGCGCTTCCGGCGAGGCCCGCGCCCTGCGGTCCTTGGCGCGCCCGCCGGCGGGGCGTTACCCGGGCGCGGTGGGCCGCAGCGGTGGCGGGCACCGTCGCGGCGGAGGAGAGCAGCCCGAGTACCAGCCAGGTGCTCGGGGACGTCTCCCATTCGCCGGAGAGCCAGATCGGCAGCAACGCGACGAGGAACACGCCGGCGAGGCGGTGCAGCATCATCGAACGACGGGCGACGCGTGTCAGCGTGACCGCGACTGTGGCCAGGAAGAGCAGCACGCCCACCAGGCCCAGGTCGTTGCCGAGGTTGAGCAGGATGTTGTGCGTGCCGATGCCGTACGGGTTGGTGGCCTGGTAGGTGCCTGCCCCGTTGCCCAGCCACGGGGAGTCCATCCAGGTCGACAGTGCATAAGGCCAGATCTGAAGGCGGCCGGAGAGGTCTCCCGTCGCCTTTCCGAGTAGACCGTCCAGCCAGCCGAGAAGCGAGTACGGAATCAGCCCGAGCGACACCGTCACCACGGCGGTCGGGGCCAGCACGCCGAGCCCTCGCCACACCGCGTGGCGGGCGACAGCGCTGAGTCCGAGGTAGGCCAGAACGAGGGCCAAAGCGATGGTGGCGCCGCGACTGCTAGTGAGGATGACCGCGACGACGAACAGCGGGACACAGGCGAGCAGGGCGATCCGGGGCAGCCTTGCGAACGGTAAGGTTCGGATCATGATTAGCGCCAGCACCACCCCGATCACCATCGAGTAGGCGATGTAGTTGGTGCTTGCGCCGGGCAGGCTGTACCGCACGGAGAAGTCCAGCAGGTCCGCGCGCGTCGCCTGGGTGCCCGACGTCGCCTCCTGAACCAGTTGGTAGGCGAGCACGACACATCCGACGAGATATCCCACGCCGATGACCGCCAGCTGGCGCCGAGTTCGGACCACTTGCCGGACCGCCACGAACAGCAAAGCGGCGGCGGCGTACAGGTACGCCTTCGGGAGGACCTTGTCGAGGTCGGCCGTCCAGATGACCTTGTCCGGGATGGTTGCCCACGTCTGGGTGATGTAGGCCCAGACGGCAATGCCGAACGCGAGTAGGTCTGGGGCTCGTAGGCGGAGAGGTAAGCCGCCGACGAGCAGCGCCACCACGGCGGCGAGGCCGCCGACGCGGTATCCGGCCCCCGGCATAGTGGGGACGAGGTACGCGACGGCGGTGAGCAGCCCGATCCCCGTGGCGCTGCCGGGCCTGATCCGTTTCCCGCGCGACTGGTCCGTCAGCTGCTTCCGGTCGATCAGTGCGTCCGGTGCTGCTGTGTTCAGTCGTGCCGCCTTGTCCATTACACCTCGCTCGCCATCCGCCCGACGACTCCTCAACTGGCGACAGGGCCAATGGTTATGACCCGAGCGGGTGATGGTGGTGGTGGGACAGGTTGTGCATGCCTGGAACTGCGCGCAGCGCAACGGGCAACCTCGCCAGCCCACGGTCGTTGTCCATTGGTCCGATGTCCGCGTAATGCCGCCGGCTCTTCCGGCTGCACGTCTCTGCTGGTGGAGTGAGCCTGGATGACGACCCATGGTCCATGGATCGCGTACGTTGTCCCCTTCCCCTTTCCGTGGGGCAGCGCGGCGGCACGGAGGGTGTTCGGTATCTGCGCATCTCTGGCGGCGGCGGGTCACCACGTCGTGGTCCTGGGCAGCCAGTCCAGAGGGTCGGCGCTCATCCCGGTGGAGGTGCCGGACGGGCCGGGATCGGTCTCTAGTATCGGCTTCGGCGGGCTGGTGCCCGGGCCCTCCGGCATGCTGCGCCGGGCCGCACGGTCGCTGGCCTCGGATCGTGCTCTTTTGCAGTGGATCACGGCCCAACCGGCGTTGCCCTCCCACGTGCTTCTGTACGGCGTCGGTGCCGACAGGACGGCGCGGGTGCGGAGGTGGTGCCGGGATAACCGCATCTCGCTGATCGCGGACGTCGTCGAGTGGTACGACCCCTGGCACCTCCCGGGTGGTCCGCTTGGTCCGTCGCGCGTCAGCAACGAAATGGTCATGCGGTATCACCATCCTCGGTGTGACGGTGTCATCGCCATCAGCTCATATCTGGAGGACTACTACCGTCGGCGTACGTCGGTGCTCCGGCTCCCGCCCACCCTCGATGTGGCCGCGCTGGACGTCGCCGATCGAGCCGGTGACGGCGGTCGAGCCGGCCTGCGCCTGGTCTACTTCGGCAGCCCGGGAAGGAAGGACCGGCTTGCCATCGTGATCGAGGGCGTGGACCGGGCGCACCGGGACGGCGTCGATGTCACCTTGACCGTCTGTGGGCCCTCGGTGGACGAGGTGCAAGGGCTTCTCGGTCGCCGTGCCGTCCCGTCGAGCGTCCTGCTGCGGGGCAGCCTGCCGCAGCAGGACGTCCCCGCGATCATCCGGCAGGCCGACTTCAGCGTCATCCTCCGGCGCGACGCGCGGTACGCGCACGCCGGTTTCCCTACCAAGTTCTGCGAGAGCCTCGCCAACGGCACCCCGGTGATCACAAATCTGACCAGCGATCTTGGTTCGTATCTTCAGGATGGGCGGGAGGGCCTCGTCTGCCCGGACGACTCGGCGGAAAGCCTGCGGCGCGTCCTGGCGAGGGCCGCACAGCTGGACCCTGTCCGACAGGACGCCATGCGCGAGGCTGCCCGGCGTCAGGCGCTGGCTTCTTTCGACTATCGCAACTTCAGCCGCCCGCTTGCCGAGTTCCTCGACGCGGTGCGGCTGCCGACCTCCCCGGCGGGACGGGAACGGGTGCTTGGCCGGCGGTGACCGGGCCGGGTGATCTGGGAGGCTGCGGGGTTTGGTATTTCAAGTAACTTCGCCCGATTTGCCCCGTTAGCTTAAGGGCGGGCCGCCCGGGTAAGAGGCATCCGGCCTTCCCGAATTGCCCCTGCCGAAGGAGTTGACGTTGTACCGCAGGATCGAGAAGGTCGTGGTGACTGGCGGGGCCGGGTTCATCGGCTCGAACCTCGTCCACGAGTTGGTTGACGGCGCCGAGGTCGGCGAGATCGTGGTGGTCGACGATCTGTCCACCGGTTCCCTGGACAACCTTGCTGAGTTGCCCGTTCGGCTGCTGGTCGGCTCCGTCCTGGATCCCGACCTACTTGATGAGGCGATGCCCGGCGCGACCGCCGTGGTTCACCTCGGCGCACTCGGCTCGGTCCCACGCTCCATCGCGGACCCGCTGCGCAGTCACCATGCCAATGCCACCGGAACGCTCACGGTGTTGGAGGCGGCTCGGCGGCACGGCGTGGCCCAGACCATCCTGGCGTCTTCGTCGTCTGTATACGGTGCCAACCCGATCCTGCCCCGGCGGGAGACCCTCCGTCCGATGCCGATGAGCCCGTACGCGGTCTCCAAACTGGCGACCGAGGCCTATGCCAACGCGTACGCTGCCTGCTACGGGATGGCGGTTCTGCCGTTCCGGTTCTTCAATGTCTTCGGGCCCCGGCAGGCTGCAGACCATGCATACGCGGCCGTGGTGCCGAGGCTCGTCTCGGCGGCGCTCGATGGCCGTCCGCTGGAGATTTTCGGTGACGGCCGGCAGACCCGCGACTTCACCTACGTCTGTAGCGTCACCTCGGTGATCGTGGATGCGATCCTCCGCGGGGTCTGCACGCCGGACACGGTGAACCTCGCGTTCGGTGAGCGGATCTCGCTACTCGAACTTGTCGCGGAACTCGAAGTCGTGCTCGGACGAAGGCTGGAAAGGGTGCACCGTCCGCCGCGCGCGGGGGATGTGCGCGACTCGCAGGCGGACTGCTCGCGGTTGCGGGAACTGTTTCCCGCCGTGCGTCGGTATCAGTTGCGGGCGGGGCTGGAGGCGACCGTCGACTGGATGGTCGGTCGCGTGCTCGCTGACCGCTGACCGTGGCGGCGTCGCAAGCGGCACCCGGCACCGTTGCGCCCGTACCGCACACCGACACGCGGCCCGCAGCTCCGGTCGATCCGGGGGTCAGTGCGGCCCGTAGCCGTCGCCTCGTCTCGGGCATCGTGACCGCCGGGCTTGCCAAGGGCGGCGGCCTGCTGGCACCGGTGCTGATGATCCCGGTCTGCCTGTCCCGTCTGGGCGCGGAGCGCTATGGGCTGTGGATGGCGGTCCTCTCGCTCACCGGCATGGCCACCTTCGCCGATCTCGGCCTCGGCACCAGTCTGATGACCAAGCTTGCGCCCTGCTACGCCAGCGGCGACTGGGCGCGGGCGCGCGGGTACGTCTCCACCGCCTACGCGGTTCTGACCACCGTGACCGTGGTGCTGTGCGGGCTGCTGTGGTCGCTGGCCGGGCTGGCGCCCTGGACATCGGTCTTCAACGTGGCTGGGGTCGTGGAGCCGGCAGAGGCCAGGGCGGTGGTGCTGACCTGCCTGACCGCGTTCCTGCTGAACATCCCGTTGGCCCTGGTGGTCCGGGTGCAGTACGCCTACCAACAGGTCGGGGAGAGCAACCTGTGGCAGGGGGCCGGCGTCCTGGTGACGATTCCCCTCGTGCTGCTCGCGGCCCGCGGCGACCTGCCGGCCATCGCGGTCGTTGCCGCATTCGCGGCCGGACCGTTGCTGGTCAATGCGGCGAACAGCGTCTGGGTCTACGGCTGGCGGATGCCCGAACTGCGGCCGCGGCTCGGCACGGTCGACCGCACGCTGGGGCTCGGTCTGCTGCGTCTCAGTGGGGCGTTCTTCCTGGTTACCATCCTGACCGGGCTGTCCAGCAACATGGACAACCTGATCATCGCCCATACCCTTGGTCCGCAGAGCGTTACCGCCTATGCCGTGCCGGCGCGGCTGGCGACCCTGCTCGGCATGCTCGTCACGGTGCTCAACCTGCCCCTCTGGTCGGCCAATGGCGATGCCTTGGCCCGGGGAGACCTCGACTGGATCCGCAGGACGGTCCGTCGGATGGTCGTCCTCTCCCTGCTCGTCACCGTGGTGCCGTCGGTCTGTCTGGTGGTGGCGGGCGACTGGATCTTCGCCCTCTGGCTGCCGGTGCCGTTGGACGGGAACAGGTGGCTACTCGCCGGTCTTGCGCTCTGGTTCCTGCTGCTCGGCGCGTTCTCGGCGCTGATGATGGTCCAGAACGCCGCTGGGGTCATCCGCCCACAGGTGATCGGGCTGGTCGTGTACCTGGTGGTCGCTGGGGTGGCGAAGTGGCATGCCGCCGAGGCCTACGGTCTTGCCGCGATTCCCTTCGTCAGCACCGTCGTCTACGCACTGACGGTGCTGCCGGCTGGACTGTACGGCTACCGGCGGACACTCGTCCGGTACGGGGACCGGGGCCGTCCTGTGTCCGACCGCGGTGGTGGCGGACAACGGATCCGACGGCGTGGCCAAGCCGGTCGGCATCGGGCGAACTCAGGGAGGGCGAAATGAAAGACGCGTTATGTCCTAATACGCGCGTCTTTCTGAAGTGGTGAATCGTTGGCCAGGATGTCGCATCGAACGGCCGGGCATCGGGGAGATGAGGAATCGCCAATGACCTTCACGACAGCGGGACGCCGAGTGCTGATCACCGGTGGGACGGGTTCCTTCGGGCGGATCATGACGCGCCGGCTGCTGGAGCATGGCGTGGACGAGGTACGCGTGTTCAGCAGGGACGAGGCCAAGCAGGACGCGATGCGCCGGGGCCTCGGTGACGAACGGGTGCGCTACTACGTCGGCGACGTGCGTGACTACGACAGCGTGGCGCACGCCGCCCGCGAGGTCGACTTCGTTTTCCACGCGGCCGCGCTCAAGCAGGTACCATCATGTGAGTTCTTTCCGCTGGAGGCCGTCCGCACCAACGTTCTCGGCAGCACCAACGTCATCGAGGCCGCCACCCGCAACGGTGTCGGCTCAGTGGTGGTGCTCAGCACCGACAAGGCCGTCCACCCGATCAACGCCATGGGCATGAGCAAGGCGCTCATGGAGAAGGTCGCGCAGGCGCATGCCCGCAACAACCCGCGCGGCGACACCGTTGTCTCCTGCGTGCGGTACGGCAACGTCATGTACTCCCGAGGCTCGGTGATCCCGCTGTTCATCGAACAAATCAAGGCCGGCGCGGTGCCGACCGTGACCGATCCCGGGATGACCCGATTCCTGATGTCCCTGGACGACTCGGTGGGACTGGTGGAGCATGCCTTCCAGCATGCCCGTGCCGGTGACGTCTTCATCCGCAAGGCTGCGGCATGCACCATCGGCGATCTGCTCACCGCCCTGTGTCAGCTGTTCGACGCGCCGGCCAAGTTCGACGTGATCGGGGTGCGGCACGGGGAGAAACAGGACGAGACACTCGCCAGCCGCGAGGAGTTGGCGCGAGCGGACGACTTCGGCGACTTCTACCGGGTGCCGGTGGACGCCCGGGACCTCAACTACGCCTTGTACGTCACGGAGGGGAGTTTCGGCGGGCGACCGAGCGAGGATTTCACCTCCGCCAACGCACGGCGGCTGGCCGTACCGGAGATCGTGGCGCTGCTGCAGGCGTTGCCGGAGGTCCGCGCGGAGTTGGCGTTGCGCGAGCCGGTGCTGACCTGATGAGAGTGGCACTCACCGGGGCCACCGGCTTCCTCGGCTGGCACACCCGGGTGCTCATCCGCGCGCTCGGCTGGCCTGAGCCCGTCTTGCTCGACCGGGCCACCCTGGCCGACCCTGCCGCCCTGGCAGCCCGGCTGGCGGGAGCCGACCGGATGTTGCACCTGGCCGGCGTCAACCGGGGGGATCCGGCCGAGGTCGCGGCCGGCAATGTCGCCATGGCCGAGGCGCTCGCCCGCGGCCTGCGCCGCTGCGCGCAGCCGCCGAAGACCCTGGTGTACGCGAACTCCGTGCAGGCGGGCAACGGCACCCCCTACGGCGATTCGAAGGCGATGGCATCGGCGATCTTGAGCGACGCTGCAGCTGGCTGCCAGCTCGTCGACCACCGTCTGCCGCACCTCTACGGCGAACACGGGCAGCCCTTCTACAACTCGGTCACCGCGACGTTCTGTCGCGTGCTCGCCGACGGTGGGCAGCCCGAGGTGCGCGACGACCGGGAGCTGCAGCTTGTCCACGCCACCGACGCCGCCGCCGCGTTGCTTGACGCCCCGCACATCGGACCCTGGGACGCCTCGATGCCGGCGCTACGAATCGGAGTGCGGGCCCTCGCTGATCGATTGACCTCGTTCGCAGCCACCTACCATGGTGCCGAGGTCCCGCCGCTGCCGGACCGGCACGATGTGCGGCTGTTCAACAGCTACCGGTCGCACCTGTTTCCGGCGCGCTATCCGATGCCGCTCGTCCGCCGTGGCGACCACCGGGGCGAACTAGTCGAAACCGTTAAGGCCCACGGTGGGGGGCAGACATTCTGCTCCACCACCCGTCCAGGCGTCACCCGCGGCGAACACTTCCATCTGGCCAAGGTGGAACGATTCGTGGTGTTGCGTGGCCGCGCAGAGATCGGGCTCCGGCGGGTCGGCCACCAACGGGTGGTCCGTTTCCCCGTCGATGGTGCCGAGCCGGTCGTGGTGGACATGCCGACGATGTGGGTGCATGAGATCACCAATACAGGCCCGGGCGAGCTGCTCACCCTCTTTTGGACGAACACCTTGTTCGACCCGGCCCGACCGGACACCTACCCGGAGCCCGTCGCCGACATGACGCCAGCGCCGGCGTGACGGCCAGATGCCTTTTCGTGCTGGCTCACAACGGAGGTGGCCCTGATGACCAGGGTGATGACGGTGGTCGGGACCCGCCCGGAGATCATCCGGCTGTCCAGGGTGCTGGACCGGCTGGACCGGACGGTAGACCACGTGCTGGTGCACACCGGGCAGAACTGGGACCCCGCCCTGTCGGACGTGTTCTTCACCGACCTGCGGCTGCGTACGCCGGACCGGTTCCTGCACGTGGACACCACGTCGCTGGGACGGGTGCTCGGTGGGGTGCTGGCCGGTGTGGAGGCCGCGATCACGGAGCTGCGGCCCGACGCGCTGCTGGTGCTAGGGGACACGAACAGCTGCATCGCCGCCCTTATGGCCCGGCGGATGCGGGTACCGGTCTACCACATGGAGGCCGGCAATCGCTGCTTCGACCTCAACGTGCCGGAGGAGACCAACCGGCGGCTGGTGGACCACGTCGCCGACTTCAACCTCGTCTACACCGAGCACGCCCGGCGCAACCTGCTCGCCGAAGGGCTGCATCCCCGGCGGATCCTGCACACCGGCTCGCCGATGTGCGAGGTGCTGGAGCACCATCGTGTGGACATCGCCCGGTCGACGGTGCTGGAGCGGCTCGACCTCGATCCGGGCGGCTACTTCGTGGTCAGCGCGCACCGGGAGGAAAACGTCGATGCCCCCGCGCGCCTGCGGCGTCTGCTGGATTGCCTGCGGGCCGTACGCGACACGTGGGGGCTGCCGGTGCTGGTCTCCACGCATCCCCGTACCCGCAAGCGGCTGGAGGCGGTCACCAGCGACGGGACCGTCCTGGACGGGATCGCGTTCCACGAGCCGTTCGGCTTCTTCGACTACGTGCGCCTGCAACGCGAGGCTCGGTGCACGCTCTCCGACAGCGGCACGGTCAGCGAGGAGGCGGCGATTCTCGGCTTTCCCGCCGTGACCCTGCGCGAGTCGATCGAGCGTCCGGAGGCGCTGGACGCGGGCGGCATCATCATGACCGGCCTCGACCCGGACGGCGTGGTGGAAGCGGTGCGCGTCACCGTGGACCAGGTGGCCGCGCACGGCGTGCCCTGCCCGGCGGACTACCAGGTCCAGGACACCTCGCGCCGCGTCGTCGACTTCATTCTCTCCACGGTGCGCCGGCACCACGACTGGGCCGGCATTCGGATGCAGACGGTCCGCCAGGTCGTGAGTTGGTGATTGTGGCGGTTTGGTGGATCGGGTGCGTTGCTGCCAGAGCTAGCTAAGACTGAGCCTCTTCCAAGCTGATCTTGTAGCTCGGGACGGGTGTGGCAGGCCCGGTGATCGATGGGTGCGAGGCTTCAGGTAGGACGGCTGTCGACCAAGACTCGAAGCCCCGATCGGGAGCCTCGCCATGCTGTCCTACCCTGTCACGATTCCGTTGTCCAGCCGGACCCTGAATCACCTCGCTGACCGCATTCGCGGCCACCGTATGCAGCGCCGATCCCGGGGGCCTCGAACCCGGTCGGCAGGCGCTGCTCGCTCTCGCCCATCTGCGTAACGGCGACACCTACACCCGACTCGCGGCCGGCTTCGAGGTCGGCGTCGCCACCGCCTGGCGCTACGTGCAGGAAGCGATAGCTCTGCTAAGGTCGGCAGCAGGTGATCTGGACGCCGCGATGCGACGCATCCGGCTGCTGGTGTACGCGACTCTGGACGGCATGCTGATCCCCATCGACCGGGTCGCCGGGCAGAAGCCCTACTACTGTGGCAAGCACAAACGCCACGGCGTGAACGTGCAGGCCATCGCGGACGCCGCCGGCCGGCTCGTGTGGGCGTCACCGGCTCTGCCCGGTTCGGCACACGATCTGACCGCCGCACGCAGTCGGGAGTTGCTCTTGTCCGGGACTGTAAAACGAACTTCTCTGTCTCACATTTGACAGACCCGCCGGAAAAATCGGTGGCGTCCATCAACGCCTGCGGGTGGTAGCCGAGGTGGACCACATCGGAGCCGCGTCGTGGGTCAGTCCGTGCCGCAAATGGACCAGCGTGGCCAGCAGCCGATCCACGAAACCGAACCGGTGCTTGGCTCTTGCTCCGATCCGGCGACGGCGTGTTCACGAGGTGGGCCGGTCACGGTGCCGTGCCTGCCACTGCGGCCTCAACTCGCTGACCAGGCGCTCAATCACCGAGCGGGAAAGGCCCGTCAAACGCCGGTTGGTCATGATCGCAGCACCACCATGACGCAAACAGCGATCATCGATGCTCAAGGACTCGCTACCGTGCACGAGGTCGTTAGGTGGAGAGAGGGTAGCATCTCCTTGCTTGCGCTTTGCCGAATTTGCCATCTTCCGCCAAAGTGACTTCTGGGTCTGATTGGGTGCATGGGAAGAGTCGCGTGTGGCCCAGCCCTCGACGCATTCCGGACGCCTGTCGATGAGTCTGCTTCGGAAAATGTTCCGGCGATCCGAAGTTGTCTACCGGTCGGCGCCCGCGAGGGTGAATGCGCCTGGCGGCGAGATGCCGGCTGTGAACAGCCCGGCGACACCTATGGCGGGTAGACAAAAGGGCGGTATGTCCATTTGGTGCGTTTCTTGTCGCGTGGCCCTTCGTTGCACCAGGTGCCGCGCGCAACTCGTGCGGCCCTGACTGCCCGGCCTGCTGCTGCGCGGGGTGAGAAGGCTGGGGCTACACCAAGAAGTGGGAGAACTTGGATGACTTGCTCGACTGTTGGTCGCCGGGTGCTGATCACCGGTGGGACCGGGTCCTTCGGTCAGACGATGGTGCGACGGCTGCTGGAACGCGACGTGGCGGAGGTGCGCGTACTCAGCCGGGACGAGGCCAAGCAGGACGCGATGCGGCGGGTCGTCGGGGACGACCGGGTCCGCTACCACGTTGGTGACGTGCGGGACCTCGCGAGCGTCCTGCATGCCGCCCGTGGAGTCGACTTCGTCTTCCACGCGGCTGCGCTCAAGCAGGTCCCCTCCTGCGAGTTCTTTCCGCTGGAGGCCTTCCGCACCAACGTGTTGGGCAGTGCGAACGTGATCGATGCTGCCGAGCGTAACGGGGTCGGATCCGTGGTGATGCTCAGCACCGACAAGGCCGTGCATCCCGTCAGCGCAATGGGCATGAGCAAGGGGATGATGGAGAAGCTCACGCAGGCCCATGCCAGGAGCGGCTCAAGCGGTACGGTCGTCTCCTGTGTCCGGTACGGCAACGTGATGTACTCCCGGGGCTCGGTGATCCCGATCTTCATCCAGCAGATCAAGTCGGGGGCGGCGCCGACCGTCACCGATCCCGACATGACGCGGTTCATCATGTCCCTGGCCGACTCCGTCGAACTGGTCGAGCACGCGTTCCAGCATGCCAGGACAGGCGACATCTTTGTCCGCAAGGCCGCCGCGTGCACCGTAGGGGATCTCGCCGTCGCCCTGTGCCAGCTCTTCGACGTGCCCGCAAAGTACGAGGTGGTCGGCGTGCGGCACGGCGAGAAGCAGTTCGAGGTCATGGCCAGCCGTGAGGAGCTGGCACAGGCCGAGGACTTCGGCGACTTCTACCGACTCCCGGTCGATGCCAGGACGCTCAACTATGCGACCTACGTCAGCGCGGGACGGGACGGGGTACGGCAGCTGTCCGATCTCAGCTCTGCCACCGCCCGACGGCTTGACGTGTCCGAGCTCAAGGAACTGCTGCTCACCCTTCCTGAGGTCCGCTCCGAGCTGGCGATTTCCGATCCGGCTCTGACCTCCTGACGCCGGCACCTGACTGGTCTGCCGGTCCGCTGACCGGCAGACCAGCCGCCGATTGCGCCCCCGAGGCCGCGGTGCCTATGCCGGCACGGACCTGCGGGCGGTCGCTTCCCGAACCGCCTGGTAGAAGGCGTCTCTCCGCAAGGCGAGCAGCTCGCGGGAGAAGGATCGGGCGCGGGCCAGATTCCTTGCCGAGGCGGTGGCCATCCGCCCTGGATCGGCGAGCAGCCGCCGGATGGCGATCGCGAGGGCGGCCGGATCGTCCGGCGGCACAAGGTCGTCAGGTGCCAGCAGCTCGGGAATGCCGCCCACCGCGGTTCCCAGGGCAGGCAGGCCACGTGCCATGCCCTCGATCAAGGCCCGCGGCAGTCCTTCGGTGCGGGACGGCATGACGAACAGGTCCGCCCCGTCGAGCCGCCCGCGAAGCGCGGCACCCGCCGGCACCCAGCCGGCGAAGGTGACCCGGTCGGCTACGCCGAGCCTCGCGGCCAAGGTCTCGAGGTCCGCCCGGAAACGCCCGGTGCCGAGGTGCACCAGGTGCACGTCGTGGCCGGTGCCGGCCAGCAGTGCGACCGCCCGGATCAGGGTGTCGAACCCCTTGTAGAGCTGGTCGAGCGTGCCGACGGTAACGATGGTGGCGGGCTTGACCGCGCAACGTTCCACCGACCGGGGCGTCGCGGCGACCGCCTCCGAAGGAAGGTCGATGCTCGACACCGCCGCAGCCGGACTGCCCGGCGCGGTGGGGTAACGGGACTGCAGGTACGACTCCGTCACGTAGGACGCGGCGACCGCAGCACGGCACTCGTGGCGCAGTCGCGCGGCGAACCGCCGGCGCAGCAGCGGCCGAAGTGGGTGGCGTATCACCCCGGGCGCGAACACGTCGTACGGGTCGCCCACCACCTCCAACGCGTACGGGAGGCCCTGCCGGATGCGTACGCTCGCCAGCAGCGAGCCGAGCGCCGAGGGCACCCGTAGGATCACGGCGTCCTCCACGCCGGCGACCCCGGCGAGCACTCGGCCGATGCGGGCCCGCTGACGGAGGTACCCATTTGGGCCGACGTAGTACGGCAGTGCGGTCACCTCGACGCCGTCACCCTCGACGGCCAGCGCGTCTGTCGGCACGTTGGGTTGTTCGGCTACCCTGGCCACCACCTGTACCCGCTCGAAGGCGTTCAGGTAGCGCCTCCAGAACTGGTAATCGGGGATGGACCGCGTCCACACCCGCCGGTCCGGGGTGCGGACGTAGCGGGACTCGGTGGTGACGACCACCCTCATCGCCGGGGGCCCTGCCGTTCGTTGCCGTTCGCGCCGATCGGGCTCAGCGACGAGTACATCAGTTCCACATCGTCGCGATCGGAGAGCTGCAGGCCGGGGATGTAGCCCCGACGGAAGGGGATCGCCAACGTACGCAGCAGGATGATCACGTCCAGCCGCAGGGACCAGTTGTCGACGTAGCGGACATCCAGATCGAGGAACTCGCCCATGGACAGCGCCGAGCGGCCGTTGACCTGCGCCAGGCCGGTGATCCCTGGTCGCATCTCGTGCCGTCGGGCGTGCCGCGCACTGTAGCGGGGCAGGTACTCCATCAGCAGCGGGCGGGGCCCGACCAGGCTCATCGTCCCGGTCACCACGTGCAGCAACTGGGGCAGCTCATCGAGGCTGGTGCGGCGCAGCAGCCGACCGAAGGCGGTGAGCCGCAGTTCGTCGGTAGTCCAGTACTGCTCGTGAGACCCGGCAGGGCGCATGGTGCGGAACTTGTACATCGTGAACGGCTCGCCGTTCAGCCCTGGCCGTACGTGCCGGAACAGGACCGGCCGCCCGGTGGTCATCAGCGTGCCGAGCGCTGCGAACGCCATCACTGGCGCCAAAACGACCAGCAGCGTACAGGCGGCCACCACGTCCATCGCCCGCTTGGCCGACAATTGCCACCCCATCACAGCTCCTGCAGTCGATAGGCCGGAAAGAAGCCGGTGTCCAGAAGGTCGTCCACCTGTCGTCGCATGCTCTGAGCCCGAGCGGCGACCAGGGCCCCGTACCGGTCGGGGTCGAGCACTATCGAGGCAGTGAAACGTCGTGTGCGCAGGCCGCCGAAGGATCGCTTGAAGGCGAACAGCGGGTCGTCGGGCCGGAGCCCGCCGCCGAGGTGAACCAGCGAGCAGTTCATGCCGGCTGCCCAGGCGAGGATGGTCCAGACCAGAAGGTTGTTGGCGCCCTGACGGGCGGCGTCGCGTTCTGAACCAGACAGGTGGTAGTGGACCCGGTCGCCGTGCCGGAGCACCAGCGAGGCGGCCACGGTCGCACCGTCGCGGCCGGTGACCTCGACGACGAAGAGGCTTTTGCCCACTCCGGCCAACAGTTGCTGGTAGTAGCGGTCGGGGAAGACGTAGTCGGGCCTGCTGCACACGCGGCGCATCGTGCTCTCGTACAGGTTGCGAAATGGTGCACCCGGTGCCACGTCGTTCTCGCCGGCGGGCCGGATACCCGCCTCCAGGCCCGCGTTGCGCGCCTTGCGCACCGCCGTCCGGGCTCTTCCCTGCATGGTGTTCCAGACTGCTGCCGCACCGCCGCTGACCGGAACGGTCACGGTGTCGCCGATGTCGTTCAGGACGAACGCCCCGAGAGCGCGGGCCGCCTCGACCGAGGACTCGTCCAGCGGGGAGAAGCGCAGAAAGAGCGTGACCATTCCCTCGGCGCGCCAGTGTCGTACGGCCTGGGACCAGAACTCAGTGACTTCGGTGGGAGGGCAGCCGGACGCGACGTGGATGCCCGAGTAGCCGTAGGGAGTGGCGGCATCCGTCGTCACGGCATCCACAGGTCGCACCAGGTACGGCAGCAGGATCCGATCGCCGAAGCGGGCGAGGCGCCAGCTCGCATTCTCGGCCGTCGCCGTGGCGAGCCCGTAGCCCGCGGTGAAGTAGATGTCGGGGACCGCCAGGTCCTGCGGCATGCTGGCAGCGGTCTCGATCTGCAGCTCGGCTGTCATCGCTGGCTCACGAACTCGTCGATGGCATCCATCACTCGGTCGATCTGGTCGTCGGTCAGCGCGGAACCGCTGGGCAGCGAGACGCTTGTGCTGAACAGCCGGTCGGCGACGCCCGTCACCACGGCGCGACAGTGGGCGTAGACCGGCTGCCGGTGCATCGGCTTCCACATCGGGCGGGTCTCGATGCCGCGTTCGTGCAGGTGCGCGGCGAGTTGGGTGGCATCCCAGCCGGCAACGTCCGGGTCGACCACGACCGAGGTGAGCCAGCAGTTGGCACCGGAGTCGCCGTCGCCGAGGATGCGGGTGCCGTCGACCGACGCAAACAGCTTCGCGTACCGCTCGCGCAGCGCCCGGCGGCGCTCGACCAGGCTGTCCAGCCGACCGAGCTGCGCACGCCCCAGGGCGCCGGCGAGGTTCGTGAGCCGGTAGTTGTAGCCCACGTCCCGGTGCTCGTAGTGCCGGACCGCCTCGCGCGCCTGGCTCGCCAGGTGCCGGCACCGAGTGATCAGGGCCTCCTCGTCGGAGACCACCATGCCGCCCGACGAGGTGGTGATGATCTTGTTCCAGCTGAAGGAGAAGGTGCCGAGTCGGCCGAAGGAGCCCGCCGGTCTGCCCCGGTGCGTCGAGCCGAGCGCCTGTGCGGCGTCCTCGACCAGCGGGACGCCTGCCGCGTCGCAGATCGGCGTCAGCCGGTCGTAGTCGGCACAGGTGCCGTTGATGTCCACGGACATGACAGCGGCGACACGGGCGTCGGTCATCGCCGGGGAGGCGAGCATTTCGGCCACCAGATCAACGTCGATGTTGCCGGTGGCCGGATCGGAGTCGACGAACACCGGCCGGGCCCCCGTGTAGCTGACCGCGTTGGCGGTGGCGGCGAAGGTGAAGGTGGGAACCAGGACCACGTCGCCAGGGCCGATGCCGAGTGCCAACAAGGACAGGTGCAGGGCGGCGGTGCCGGAGCTGACCGCCGCCGCGTGGGCGGTGCCGGCCCGGATGGCGAGCTCGGCTTCGAAGGCATCGATCTCCGGACCGGAGGGGCCCGGCCAGCCCGACCGGAAGGCGCGGACGAGGTGTGCCTCTTCGGCTGGTCCGAGGTCGGGCGTCGAGAGCCCGATTCGCCCGGCCACCGTGCCCGGTTCCGGCCGGGACGTGGCGCGGGCCGGCGGGGTAACTGGGGGTGGGCTCATGGAAGGTCTCCCGTCCCGAATCTGGATCCGGACATTAACTATGCATCATCGCTAAATGGTTAGAAGCGGTATCTACTGAAAAATCGTGCTAATGCCGCGAGGTGTCGGACGGGTGCCCCGGTGTGAGGTGGGCCCGGTGAAGCCGGCGGGCCGCGCCCTACGTGGGGTGGCGCCTCACGCCCCTGGGTTCGCGGCTGTCCAGGGTTCCCCGCTCGGCAGCCCGGACCGGCTGTCGCGTTGAGCGGGTGTGGGCACCGGGGCCGGCCCGCACACCCTCTCCACGTACTCGGCGGCATCCGGCAGGACAGCGAAGTCGGGACGGAGCGCGGCGACGTGGAAGAGGTCGCACCACCGACCCCCGCGGAACACCGACTCCCGTTCCCGGCCCTCCACCCGCCACCCGCACTTGCGGACGTACACCCCGAGGCTGGCGGCGTTGAAGTCCAGGATGGTGGTGTGCAGCCGGCGCAGGCCGACCTCGTGGAACGCCCAGGCCATCACCAGCATCAACGCGTCGGTACCGGCCCCACGCGGGGTCCTTCCGGGCATCAACTTGATGGCGCTGAGCGCCGATCGGTTGTGCCAGTCGACGCTCCAGAGCCCCGTCAGCCCCACCGGTTCCCTTGATGCCGGATCCACGACGGTGAGTCGTCGCGTGTGCTGATCCGCCGCCGCGCGCTGAAACCACTCCCGCTGCGCATCGGGCACGACCGGCCAGTGCCAGTCCACCACGTGGGTGCGGACCACGGTGTGATTGGACAGTTCCGCCAGGAACGGAAGATCGCCAGCCTCCATCGGCCGCAGTTCGACGAGTCGTCCCGTCAGCATGCCGACCCCCTTGTCGTGGCAGGCCTGGCGGCATGGGTGACGACCTCCGGGCCCGTGGGGGCGCACGCCGTCGAACCGAGGCGTTCCGCCAGGTCCCGGACTGAAACCGCCACTCGGTCCATGTCGGCGGGCCGGTAGCGGAAGTCGGTCACCAGGTGCAGCATCCGCTGGGAGTACGCGCGTTGCCGGGCGGGCGCGTTCTCGGGAAGGTCCCACAGCACCGCCGGATAGATGTCCCGGGCGACCAGTCCCTGGCGGACGGCTTCCCTGACTGCTGGTGCGTCGAACTCGCAGATCACGCCGAACGGCGTGACGCGCACGGCCAGCCCGGGCACCTCGGGCAAGCCGTGGGCCAGTCGGGCGGCGTTGTCCAGGCGGCGGCGCCGGAACTCGTCGAGAGGCAGCGCGTCCAGGGCGAGTCGGGTGTACCGCGAGGGGCCACTGACCCCGGCGGCGCCGATGTCCTGCTCGCTGGTCCGGTACAGCGCCAGGTAGGACTCCTTCGCAAGTGCGCCCCCGGCCAGGTAGGCAGCCTTGATGCACATGGCCGTGAGCGCCCGCGCGGCCGTCGCCGCGTGCCGCGCGTCGGTCGGCGCCTCCCCGGGCAGCGCATGTCCGGCCGGCGAGAAGAGCATTCCTCCATCCGGCAGGGGCAGCGTCTTGCGCAGCGAGGCGACCACGTACTCGGTGGGCAGGTCGACCAGCCACGGGGCGACCGGGTCGTGGGTGGCGTCAACGATCAGCGCGGCGCCCCGGTTGCCGGGCGGTGTCGGGGGGATCCCGAAATAGGAGACGGCCAGCACCACCTCGGTCGGTCGCACGGAGTCGGGGCTGGTGCCTTCCGCCGGGCCGGCGTCGTACGACAGGACCGGCAGCACCCCGGCCATCGCGTGGGCGACGGGCGGGCAGTAGTACGCGGGGACGTGCACCGCCGTCCAGCCGTACTCCCGGATACCGAACTGCAGCAGGGCCATCAGGGCCTGCCGTCCGGAGCCGTACAGCCGAGCGGGCTGGGGAATCCGCGATCCGCCCGATCCGGTCGGCAGCACCAGCGGGAACGCCGAACCGACCTCCCACGGCCTCTGCACGCCGGCGGGGGTCTGCGGGCGCGTCATGCTCCTCACCGCGCTGACGCCCCGGCGGCAACCTGTTCCAACAGGTCCGCCACGTGCTCCGCCGCCCGGCGGTTGTCGAACAGGTCGACCATCCGGCTGCGGGCGGCTGCCCCCCGGGCGGCCAGCACCCCCTCCTCGGACTCCCGATAGGCCTGCGCGAGCGCCGACACGAGCGCCGTCTGGTGGTCCCGGGGCGCCACCCAGCCGGACCGCTCGTCGACGGTCTCGGGCAGTCCCCCGGCGTCGCTCACGATGCTCGGTACTCCCATCGCGCCCGCCTGTACCGCCGCCCCGTGGCTCTCACCCAGCGAGGGGCTGACGCTGACGTCGGCTGCGTGATAACACGGCCGTACGTCCGCCACCGTGTCGAGCCAGGTGATCGTGGGATCGGCTTCCACGCGGAACTGGTCGATCAGTCGGCGGCGGTAGCGTTCGCCGGCCGGCCCGGTGCTCCCGCCGACGATCAGCAGATGGGCGCGTGGATGTGTGGCGGTGAAGACCTGCCAGGCCCGAAGGAGTGTGTCGTGGCCCTTGACTCCTCGTCCGCGGTGCACGAGGCGCTTCGGCGGGTAGACGTAGGCGACCATCACCGCGAGGAAGGCGTCCTGCGGGATGCCGAGCTCGGCCCGTGCCTTCGCCCGGTCGTCGCCGTCCCAGGCGCGGGGGGCGAAGTCGTCGGTGTTCACCCCGTATGTCGCGACGGCGCGTCGTGGCGACGGGCAGCCGAGGTCGCCGTAGCGGCGCGAGGCGTAGTGGCAGCCGCAGATGATCCGGTCGTCGAGCCGCCACAGCAGTCTTTCGGCGGTCCGGATCGGTGGCGAGTCGAGGTACGCCGGTCCGGCGACCATGTGGACACGGCGCAGCGGCAGGCCGAGAGTGGCGATCCGGGCCACGTAGGCCGACGAGATCAGGTGGTACTGCAGAACGTCGGGGCGCAGGCGGCGGATCAGCCCGCGCAACCTGAGCAGCCCGGCGAGCATTGATGGCCGCAGCGTGAAGTCGACGGGCGACTCGTAAACGATGACGCCACGCCGACGTAGCTCGGTGGTGAGGGCACCGGTGCCGGGCGGCAGGATGGCCGACACCTCGTGCCTGCGGGCCCGCAACTCGTCCACCTGCGGCAGGATGAACAGCCCACCCTGGTTGGTCTTGACCAGGACGACGATCCGTAGCGGCCCGACGCCCTCCGCGTTGTCCTGCGGGTCTCCCGGCGCTGCCTGGGTGTCTTCGCCGGAGCGCCTCACCGCGCCGGTACCCCCTTGACCACGGTGCCCGCCGGGACGTCCCGTACGACGCAGGCCCCCGCGCCGACGGTCGCCTCCGCGCCGATCCGCAGCCCCTGAAGCACGACCGCCCCGGCTCCGACCAGCACCCCCTCGTCGAGGTGGCAGTCCCCCGACACTGCAGCCAGTGGATTCACCGATACGTGATCACGCACTACGCAGTCATGCCCTATCGTCACGTTCTGGTTCAACTGGACATGGTGCCCAAAAGTGACGTTGGTGGTCACTCTGGCGCCGGCGAAGAGGACCAGCCCCTCGCCGTGCTCGGCGTCCGTGCCGAGCGTTGCGTCCGGGTGCACCAGCGTGGCCGCCGGGAGTCGGTGCGACGCCACTCGCCGCGCCACTCGCCGGCGGCTGCGCGGGTCACCGATGCCCACCGCGACGTGGGTGCCGGTCGGCAGGTCCCCCAGCGTGACCAGGGAGCCGAGGTACGGCACGTCGAGGCGTTGGAGGCGTTTGAGGTTCACTTCCGTCGGGGTGTCGTCGACGAAGCCCCGCACCCGCCAGGCAGTGCCCGCCGCGGCCTCGTTGATCGCGTGGACGATGTCGAGCAACTCCCGGCCGTGCCCCGCGCAACCAACGATCACCAGCTCCAGGCCAGCCGCGCCGCCGTCTCCTGCCGCACCGGTCACCGACGCTGCTCCAGGAACTGCTCCGCGGCCCCGAACACACGGTCCGCGTCGGCGCCGACGAGGGTGGACCCGCTCGGCAGCGAGATGCCGGTGGCGAAAAGCCGGTCCGCCGCGCCAGTCACCACCGCATGACGGCTGAGGTGAACCGGCTGCCGGTGCATCGGCTTGTACACCGGCCGGGACTCGATGTCGTGGCCGGCCAGGTGCTCGCCCAGCTCGTCGGCCCGCCAACCGGCGGTCGCCGGATCCACCACGAGGGTCGTCAGCCAGCAGTTCGCGCCGGGGTCGCCGTCGCCGAGGATGCGAACGCCCGGCACGCAGGCGAAGAGCTTGGCGTAGCGTTCCCGTACGGTCCGCCGTCGCTCGATCATGCCATCGAGCCGGTGCAGCTGTGCCCGGCCGAGCGCCGCGAGGACGTTGCTCAGCCGGTAGTTGTAGCCGACCTCGCAGTGCTCGTAGTGGGCGACCGGCTCGCGCGCCTGGGTGGACAACCTGCGGGCCTGGGCGATCAGTGCGGGATCGTCGCAGACCAGTGCACCGCCGCTCGACGTGGTCATGATCTTGTTGCCGTTGAACGAGAAGACGCCGAGCCGGCCGAAGGTGCCAGCGTGCCGCCCGCCGTACGACGAGCCGAGAGCCTGCGCCGAATCCTCGACGACCGGGACTCCCGCTGCCGTGCAAATCGGCAGCAGCCGCCGGTAGTCGGCGCAGCTGCCGTTGAGGTCCACCGCCACGACCGCCGCGACCCGTCGCCCACAACTGGCGAGGTCGTCGAGCAGGCCGGGCAGCAGGTCGACGTCGAGGTTACCGGTCGCGGGGTCGCAGTCGACGAAGACCGGCTTTGCTCCCGTGTACGTCACCGCGTTGGCCGTGGCCACGAACGTCAGCGTCGGCACCACGACGACCGAACCGGGCCCGGCGCCCACCGCCAACAGTGCCAGGTGCAGTGCCGCGGTCCCGCTGCTGACCCCCAGCGCGTGGCCGCAGCCCACCCGGTCGGCCAGCTCACGCTCGAAGGCGTCAAGGTCCGGCCCGGCCGGAGCCACCCAACCCGAACGCATCGCCGCGAGCACGAGAGTCTCCTCGCGGGGACCGACATCCGGCGGTGACAGGTGTACCCGCCGGGGCGCGGCGGCTTGACCACCGCAGTGCTGATCCACCATGCAGACCTCCCGAGTGACAGGTGCGGAGCACGCGGGCCGCGGGGTGCCCGGTGCCGTGTTCCACGTGTTTGCGGACAACCTCTTAACCAGGACCGGGGGAGGACGTTACGGACGCCCGGCCCGGCCGGGCGTAGAGCGCTGCCGGCCGGAAGCCGTGGCACAGGCGGGTCCGACGTGCTGCACCTGAGGGTGACCGCGCCAGCGGACGAGTCCTCGGTGGTGGCCGACCTGCTGGCAGCCGATCCGGGAGTGACCCATCTGGCCGTCCTCACCCGTGCCGGGCAGCGGAGCGGACGCGGTGGTCTGGGACGGGGTGGCCACCAAGGCCGGCGAGCAGACGGAACTGTCCGGCACCTACCTGGTGTTGATCGTGGTGGCCACCATGATCGCCGGCATCGGCGTCCTGCTCGACCAACCCGTCCTGATCGTCGGCGCGATGGTGGTCGGCCCCGAGTTCGGGCCGCTCACCGCAGGTCACGCTCACCGCAGGTCACGCTCGCCGTCGATGCGCTCCGGGCCGCGGCCTCCCGTGGCCCGCATCGGCTCGTTCAGCCCTGATCGGGATCCTCGTCCAGCCGCCGGGCGAGCAGGTCCCGCAGCGGGATCGACTCGCCGTCGCGCCCGCCCTCGCCGACGATCAGGGGGGCGGGGGAGGGCGGCGGGTCGGCTCCGAGGACCAGGGCACGCAGGCTCGCCGGGACGGTCAGCAGGTACCACCGCCCGGCGGTGTCCACCGCCCGGCTGCGGGCCCGGTCGACATACCAGCCCGTGAGCCGGGTGCGGTAGCGGGCCCGGCCGTCGTACGACCGGGCGTGCAGCCGGGTCGTCGGCAGCGCCCGCCGGGTCGCCTCGGCCACGAACCACGACACGATCTCTGCCGCCCTGGCGTGTTCGTCCGCCCGCCGCCGCTCGTCCGCCTCGGCGTGCGCGCGGACCGCCCGCCGCTGCCGCTCCCGCCACGCCGGGCCGTCGTCGTCACCCACCCGAGCGACGGTACGCGACCCGCGTGCCACCTGCGGGCCACGGCCCCGGGGAGCGGTGCGACCGCGCACCCGGGAACCTCCGCAGGTGGTGCCGGGGCGGGAACGGGTGCCGCCGGGGGCACCGGCGGCGGCCCCACCCGCGCCGATCAGGCCAGGCCGGCCCGGCGCAGCGCCTCGGCCATCGCGTCGTTGACCGGCGCGGACGCCCCGCCGCCCCGGCCCTGCCGCTGCTGCGGCCCGCCGCGCCCCTGGCCGTCGCGCGGTGGGGTATCCCGGGAGCCGCCGCGCCCGCCGGGCTGCCCGGCCCGGGGCCCGCCGCGCTCGTGGCGTCCGCCGTCCGAGCCGCCCTGCCCGCCGTCCGGGCCACCCCGGCCGGTCTCGGCCTCGTCCTCCAGCCGCAGCGTCAGCGAGATCCGCTTGCGCGGCACGTCGACGTCGAGCACCTTCACCCGGACCACGTCGCCGGACTTCACCACGTCGCGCGGGTCCTTCACAAACGTGCGCGACATCGCCGAGACGTGCACCAGGCCGTCCTGGTGCACCCCGACGTCGACGAACGCGCCGAACGCCGCCACGTTGGTGACCACGCCCTCCAGGATCATGCCGGGGGTCAGGTCGCCGATCTTCTCCACGCCCTCCACGAACGTGGCCGTGCGGAACTCCGGCCGCGGGTCACGCCCCGGCTTCTCCAGCTCGGCCAGGATGTCGGTGACGGTGGGCAGGCCGAAGGTGTCGTCGACGAAGTCGGTGGCCCGCAGCCCGCGCAGGATGGCGCTCTGCCCGATCAGGGAGCGCAGGTCCTGCCCGGTGCGGGCCAGGATCCGCCGCACCACCGGGTACGCCTCCGGGTGCACGCTGGAGGAGTCGAGCGGGTCGTCGCCGCCGGGGATGCGCAGGAAGCCCGCGCACTGCTCGAACGCCTTCGGGCCCAGCCGGGACACCTTCTTCAGATCGGTGCGGGAGCGGAACGGGCCGTTGGCGTCCCGGTGCAGCACGATGTTCTCCGCCAGCCCCGCGCCGATGCCGGAGACCCGGGTGAGCAGCGGCGCGGAGGCGGTGTTGACGTCGACGCCGACGCCGTTCACGCAGTCCTCCACCACGGCGTCCAGCGAGCGGGAGAGCTTCACCTCGGACAGGTCGTGCTGGTACTGGCCCACCCCGATCGAGCGGGGATCGATCTTGACCAGCTCGGCGAGCGGGTCCTGCAACCGGCGGGCGATGGAGACCGCGCCGCGCAGCGACACGTCCAGGCCCGGCAGCTCCTGCGAGGCGTACGCCGACGCCGAGTAGACCGACGCGCCGGCCTCCGAGACGACCACCTTCGTCAGGCTCAGCTCCGGGTGTCGCCTGATCAGCTCGCCGGCGAGCTTGTCGGTCTCCCGGCTGGCGGTGCCGTTGCCGATGGCGACCAGCTCCACGCCGTGCGCCCCGGCCAGCTTCGCGAGGGTGTCGATCGAGGCGTCCCACTGCCGGCGCGGCTCGTGCGGGTAGATCGTGTCGGTGGCGACGACCTTGCCGGTGGCGTCGACCACCGCCACCTTGACCCCGGTGCGCAGGCCCGGGTCGAGGCCCATCGTCGCCCGGGTGCCGGCGGGCGCGGCGAGCAGCAGGTCACGCAGGTTGGTGGCGAAGACCCGCACGGCCTCCTCCTCGGCCGCCTGCCACAGCCGCATCCGCAGGTCCGCCCCGAGGTGGATGAGGATCCGGGTGCGCCAGGCCCAGCGCACCGTGTCGGTCAGCCACTTGTCGCCGGGCCGCCCGGCGTCGCTGACGCCGAACCGGCCGGCGATCGCCGCCTCGTAGCGGGTCGGGCCGGTGACCGGGGCGTCTGAGTCACCCTCGGTCTCCGGGGCCATCGTCAGGTCGAGCACGCACTCCTTCTCGCCCCGGAACATCGCCAGGATCCGGTGCGAGGGCAGCTTTACGTACGGCTCGGCGAAGTCGAAGTAGTCGGCGAACTTCGCGCCGGCGGACTCCTGGCCGTCGCGTACCCGGGAGACCAGCCGGCCCCGCGACCACATCTGCTCCCGCAACGTGCCGATCAGGTCGGCGTCCTCGGCGAAGCGCTCCACGAGGATGGCCCGCGCGCCGTCCAGCGCGGCGGCGGCGTCGGCCACCCCCTTGTCGGCGTCGACGAACCCGGCGGCCCGCTCCCTCGGGTCCTCGCCCGGGTCGGCCAGCAGCGCGTCGGCGAGGGGCTCCAGCCCGGCCTCGCGGGCGATCTGCGCCCGGGTGCGCCGCTTCGGCTTGAACGGCAGGTAGATGTCCTCCAGCCGGGACTTCGAGTCGGCCGCCATGATCTGCGCTTCCAGGGCCTCGTCGAGCTTGCCCTGGCCACTGATGGACTCCAGCACCGCGGCACGGCGCTCGTCCAGCTCGCGCAGGTAGCGCAGCCGCTCCTCCAGGGTGCGCAGCTGGGCGTCGTCGAGCAGGCCGGTGGCCTCCTTGCGGTAGCGGGCGATGAACGGCACGGTGGCGCCGCCGTCGAGCAGCTCCACGGCCGCCCGGACCTGACGTTCGGCGACGCCGAGCTCGTCGGCGATCCGCTGGTGCACAGACTGGGTCACGATCTTCATCCGCCTTCGTGTGGGTTCCGCCCTGCATTGTGCCGCCCACCCCTGACGCCCCGCGCCGCACCCGCCGGGGACGACCCGACGTGCGCCACCGCCGGCTGCGCTAGCGTGGCGATCATGGAACAACCGGCTGACCCTCGGGCACGGCGGCTCTTCGGCGGCAGCGCGCGGGCCCTCGGCGACCTCGCCGTCGGCCCGTTCCGGGCCGACCGGGACCGGATCGTGGCCTCGCCCTTCTTCGCCCGCCTGGGCGGGGTCACCCAGGTGATCAGCCCGGGCGGCTCCGGCCTGCTGGTGCACAACCGGCTCACCCACAGCCTCAAGGTGGCCCAGGTGGCCCGCGCGATCGCCGAGCGGCTCACCGCCGACGAGCGCTGGCGGGACCTGCTGGACTCCCTCGGCGGCTGCGACCCCGACGTGGTGGAGGCCGCCGCCCTCGCCCACGACCTCGGGCACCCGCCGTTCGGGCACCTGGGGGAGCGGGTGCTCGACCGGCTGGCCCGCCAGCGGCTGGGCCTCGCCGACGGGTTCGAGGGCAACGCCCAGTCGTACCGGATCGTCACCAGCACCGAGATCCGCGGCGCGGCGACCACCGGCCTGGACCTGACGGCGGCGGTCCGGGCGGCCCTGCTGAAGTATCCGTGGACCCGGCTGGACCACCCGGACCCGCACCCCCGGCACCTCGTCCCGCAGCCCCGGGGCGCCGCCGCGCCCCCCGACGACCCGGACAGCGGGTCGGCGAAGTTCGGCGCGTACCGGACGGAGCTGGCCGACCTGCGGCAGGCCCGGGAGCCGTTCGCCGGGCGGATCGCCGACTGGCAGCAGACCGTGGAGGCGTCGGTGATGGACACCGCCGACGACATCGCGTACGCCATCCACGACGTCGAGGACTTCTACCGCGTCGGGGTGCTCCAGCAGGGGGCCGTGGCCGCCGAGCTGATGGCCTGGCAGCGGGAGCACGACCACCTGCGGGCGGTCACCGGCCCCGCGCTGGACGGGGTGGGCCGCAGGCCCGGGGCGGCCATCGAGCGGCTGCGCCGGCAGCTGCACCGCAAGGACGGCTGGATCGCCGACGACGAGGCGTTCGCCGCCGCCGTCGAGCACGTCCGGCAGGAACTGGTCGAAGGGCTGCTCGCGCTGCCGTTCGACGGCTCGATCGAGGCGGAGCAGTACGTCGCCCGGTTCTCCGCCCGGTGGACCACCCGGTTCGTCGACGCGATCACCGTGACCGAGTCCCCGTCGGTGCGCTCCGGGCACGTGCTGCTCGCCCCGGCCCAGTGGCACGAGGTGCAGGTGCTCAAGTTCGTCCACCACCGGTTCGTGCTGGCCCGCCCCGACCTGGCGCTGCACCAGCGGGGCCAGGCGCGGCTGCTCGGCACCCTCGTCGAGGCGCTGTGGGAGTGGCTGCTCGACCCGGAGGAGGAGTCCCGGCTGCCGCGCCGGCTGCACGACCTGGTCGAACTGGCCGAGGCGGAGCTGCACCCGCGCACCCCGGACCGGATCGGCCGGGCCCGGGGGAGGGCGATCATCGACTTCGTCGCGCAGCTCACCGACGGCCAGGCGGTGGCGATGCTGGACGCGCTGTCGGGCCGCTCCGGCGCGCTCTGGACCGACGCCTTCGTGCTCTGAGCGCCGGCGGCGGTCAGGCTCTGCGGAGGCTCAGGCTCTGGGCCTCCTCAGGCGATCGACTGCCACCAGCCGTCGACCGCCGGCGGGTCGTCGACCACCACCCGCTCGCCGGGGCGGGGCACCGCCAGCCGCACGTCGCGGGCCTTCGCCTCCGCCCAGAGCCGGTCCACCGGCTCGGACCAGTCGTGCAGGGCCAGGTTGAACGTCGCCCAGTGCACCGGCAGGAGCAGCCCGCCGCGTAGGTCGAGGTGGGCGGCGACGGCCTCCTCCGGGAACATGTGGATGCTCGGCCACGCTCGGTCGTACGCGCCGATCTGCATCAGCGTCACGTCGAACGGACCGTGCTCGGCGCCGATCTCGGCGTACCCGTCGAAGTAGCCGGAGTCGCCGGTGTAGAAGGCCCTCCGGTGTGCCCCGGCCACCACCCACGAACTCCACAGCGTGCCGTCGCGGCGCAGCCCCCGGCCGGAGAAGTGCTGGGCTGCGGTCGCGGTGATCGTCAGCCCGCCCACCCGGTGGCTCTCCGACCAGTCCAGCTCGACGATCCGCTGCTCCGGCACGCCCCACCGGTCCAGGTGCGCCCCGACCCCCAGCGGCACCAGGAACGGCGCGGACTGCCCGGCGGTCAGCGCCTGCACCGTGGCCAGGTCGAGGTGGTCGTAGTGGTCGTGGGAGATCACGATCGCGTCCACGGCGGGCAACTCGTGCAGGCCCACCGGGGGCTCGTGCAGCCGGCGCGGCCCGACCAGCGGCGACGGCGAGCACCGGTCGCTCCACACCGGGTCGACCAGCACCCGGTGGCCCTCGATCTCGATCAGCGCGGAGGCGTGGCCGTACCAGACGACGCCGAGCTCGCGTTCGGTGGCGGCGGTGGCCGGCGGGTCGACCGGGCGCAGCAGCGGGACGGCGGCGGTCGGCCGGCGTTTCTGCTTGCCGAAGATCAGCTCGCGGACCAGGTTGCGGTCGGGTGTTCCGGCCATCGTCCGGGTGCTCGCCCGGTTGCGGAAGGCGCCGTCGCGGAACTGCGGGGAGCGGGCCGCCCGCTCGGCGCGTGCCCCGGTGAGCCGCCCGCCCAGGGCGGCCGGCACGTCCCGGACCACCCAGGCCAGGCCGGCCAGGGCGGCGAGCCCGGCCGCGCCGCGCAGCCGCCGCGCCAGCGCCCGCTCGGCCGTCCGTTCCGCCTGCGTCCCCATCGTCGTCCGCCCCCTCCGCCGGTGTCCCGCAGTACACGGTAGTCCGCCGCAGCACGAGCCTGGTCCGGCCCCGCCGCTAGGTGCCGGCCGACCCGGGCGCAGAACTGCCCGACCGGGCCGAGCCCCCGAACACGGCGATGGTGCCGCCGGGCTTGAGGTACGGCCCGAGCACCTCGTACAGGTGCAGGTCGGATCCGCAGATCGCGGTGGAGGTGATCCGGACGATCGCGTCCGTCGGCTCCTCGATGCGCGGGTCCGGTACGCCCTCGACCCGGACGTCCCGCTTGCCCTTGTTACCCCCCTTGACGGCCGTTGAACCGGCTACCCCGCGACCCCGGCCGGCGCACCATCGGGGGAGCCCTCGCCCGCCCTGCCGGGGGAGGAAGGGTCTCCTGCGCGCCCTGTGGAGCTGCCCGCATAGACGGGGCATGCGGCGGCGTCCATGCGGCGCCGGCTCGCGGCGGCGGGCTGTGGGGCGGCGGGCTGTGGGGCGGTCGGTTCGCGGGGGCGCTGGCGTGCGGCGTCGGGTTCGCGGCGACTCAGGGCGCACAGCCGGGGCAGCTCCCTAGGGCCTGCGGGGCCGACCCGAGCCCGTCCCGGCCAGGGCCGGCATCAGGGTCAGGAACCCGGGATGCCACCGCGCTTGGCGGTGGCCGCCAGGTAGTCGCGGTTGAGCCGGCCGATGGTGTTCAGCGGGATGCCCTTCGGGCAGACCGCCGTGCACTCGCCGGCGTTGGTGCAGCCGCCGAAGCCCGCCTCGTCGTGCGCGTCGACCATGCCGACGACCCGGGTGTAGCGCTCCGGCTGCCCCTGCGGCAGCAGCGAGAGCTGGGTGACCTTCGCGGCGGTGAACAGCAGGCCCGAGCCGTTCGGGCAGGCCGCCACGCAGGCGCCGCAGCCGATGCAGGCGGCCGAGGAGAACGCGGCGTCGGCGTCGGCCTTGGCCACCGGCACGGAGTGCGCCTCGGGGGCGCTGCCGGTCGGCGCGGTGACGTACCCGCCGGCGGCGATGATCCGGTCGAAGGCGCCCCGGTCGACCACCAGGTCCTTGACGACCGGGAAGGCCCGGGCCCGCCACGGCTCGATGTCGATCGTGTCGCCGTCGGAGAACTGGCGCATGTGCAGCTGGCAGGCGGTGGTGCCGCGCTGCGGGCCGTGCGCGGCACCGTTGATCATGAGACCGCACATGCCGCAGATGCCCTCGCGGCAGTCGTGGTCGAACGCCACCGGCTCCTCGCCGGAGAGGATCAGCCGCTCGTTGAGCACGTCGAGCATCTCCAGGAACGACATGTCGGGGGAGACGTCGTCGACCTGGTAGGCCACCATCCGGCCCTTGTCGGCGGGGCCGGACTGGCGCCAGATGCGCAGGGTCAGGTTCACTTGTAGCTCCGCTGCGTCGGGTGCACGTACTCGAAATTCAGGTCTTCCTTGTGCAGCACGGCCGGCTCGTCGCCGCCGGCGTACTCCCAGGCCGCCACGTAGGCGAACCGGTCGTCGTCGCGCTGCGCCTCGCCGTCGGGGGTCTGGTGCTCGGCCCGGAAGTGGCCGCCGCAGGACTCCTCGCGGTGCAGGGCGTCGACGCACATCAGCTCGGCCAGCTCGAAGAAGTCGGCCACCCGGCCGGCCTTCTCCAGCGACTGGTTGAGCCCGTCGCCGTCGCCGGGGACCCGGACCCGCCTCCAGAACTCCTCGCGCAGCGCCCGGATCTCGTCGATGGCCTTGCGCAGCCCGGCCTCGTCGCGCTCCATGCCGCAGTGCTCCCACATGAGCTGGCCAAGCTCGCGGTGGAACGAGTCGACCGTCCGGTCGCCGTCGACGGCGAGCAGCCGCCGGATCCGGTCCTCGACGTCGCGCCGTGCCGCCACGGCCGCCGGGTGGCTGGCGTCGACCCGCTCGAACGGGCCGGCCGCCAGGTAGTTGGCGATCGTGTTGGGCAGCACGAAGTAGCCATCGGCGAGGCCCTGCATCAGCGCGGACGCGCCGAGCCGGTTCGCGCCGTGGTCGGAGAAGTTCGCCTCGCCGATGACGAACAGGCCGGGGATGGTCGACTGGAGGTCGTAGTCGACCCAGA
The DNA here is from genome assembly GCF_042670805.1 of Micromonospora sp. NPDC057141. NCBI lineage: Bacteria > Bacillati > Actinomycetota > Actinomycetes > Micromonosporales > Micromonosporaceae > Micromonospora > Micromonospora sp. NPDC057141. The sequence goes on from NZ_JBHUVA010000016.1 coordinate 66,920, forward strand.
GGCCGCCCATCGTGTAGTGCACGGCGGGGTAGATCCGCATCGGCACCTCGTACGGGTCCTCGCCGGTAATCCGCTCGTACATCTCGAAGAGGTTGCCGTACTTGGCCTCGATCGCCTTGCGGCCGAGCCGGTCGATGGCGTCGGCGAAGTCGAGGTAGACGCCGAGCCCGCCGGGGCCCACGCCGCGTCCGGCGTCGCAGACGTTCTTCGCCGCCCGGGAGGCGATGTCGCGGGGCACCAGGTTGCCGAAGGACGGGTAGATCCGTTCGAGGTAGTAGTCCCGCTCGTCCTCGCCGATGTCCTTCGGGGCGCGGTCGTCGCCCTTGGCCTTCGGCACCCAGACCCGGCCGTCGTTGCGCAGCGACTCGCTCATCAGCGTCAGCTTCGACTGGTGGTCGCCGGAGACGGGGATGCAGGTCGGGTGGATCTGCGTGTAGCAGGGGTTGGCGAAGTACGCGCCCCTGCGGTGCGCCCGCCAGGTGGCGGTGACGTTGCAGCCCTTGGCGTTGGTGGAGAGGTAGAAGACGTTGCCGTAGCCGCCGGAGGCCAGCACCACCGCGTCGGCGAACTCGCTGGTGATCTCGCCGGTGACCAGGTCCCGTACCACGATGCCCCGGGCCCGGCCGTCGACGACGATCAGCTCCAGCATCTCGTGGCGGGCGTTCATCTCCACGTTGCCCAGCCCGATCTGCCGCTCCAGGGCCTGGTACGCCCCGAGCAGCAGCTGCTGGCCCGTCTGGCCCCGCGCGTAGAAGGTGCGCTGCACCTGCGCGCCGCCGAAGGAGCGGGTGTCGAGCAGGCCGCCGTACTCGCGGGCGAACGGCACGCCCTGGGCGACGCACTGGTCGATGATGTTGACCGAGACCTCGGCGAGCCGGTGCACGTTGGACTCGCGGGAGCGGAAGTCGCCGCCCTTGACGGTGTCGTAGAACAGCCGGTGCACCGAGTCGCCGTCGTTGCGGTAGTTCTTGGCGGCGTTGATGCCGCCCTGCGCGGCGATCGAGTGGGCCCGGCGCGGGCTGTCCTGGTAGCAGTACGACCGGACCCGGTAGCCCTGCTCGGCGAGCGTGGCGGCGGCCGAGCCGCCGGCCAGGCCGGTGCCGACCACGATCACCGTCAGCTTGCGCCGGTTGGCCGGGTTGACCAGCTTGGCCTCGAAGCGGCGGCGGTCCCAGCGGGTCTCGATCGGCACCTGCGGGGCCCGGGCGTCGGCGATCGGGTCGCCCTCGGTGAACAGGTCCATGGTCAGGCCACCAATCCGGTGAGTACGGCGAAGGGGACCACGAGGTAGCCGGCGCAGAGCACGACGGCGAAGCCCAGCGCGGCGGCGCGCGCCCGGCGCTCGCCTGCGGGGGTCTGCTGGCCGAGGCTGCGGAACGCGCTGAACGCGCCGTGGCGCAGGTGGAAGCCGAGCGCCACGACCGCCAGGGTGTAGAAGAGGGTGACGTACCACCGGTCCGGCGCGAAGTCGGCGACCACGTTGCCGTACGGGTTGCCGGGGTCGCCCTGCGGGTTCAGGTGGCCGGTGGTCAGGTCCAGGATGTGGTAGATCACGAAGAGCAGGATGATCACCCCGCCCCAGCGCATCGTGCGGGCCGCGTAGCTGCCGTTGACCTTCTTGCGGTGTGCGTACCGGACCGGGCGGGCGGCGCGGGCGCGTAGCGCGAGCGTGGTGGCGGCCCCGATGTGGGCCAGCACGGCCGCCAGCAGCGCGGTGCGCTGGATCCACAGGAACCAGGTCGACGGCAGCACCGGCGTGCCGATGTCGCGCAGCCAGTGCGCGTAGTGGTCGAACGCGGTCTCGCCCGTGAAGATCTTCAGGTTGCCGAGCATGTGCGCGACGAGGAACAGCACCAGGAGGATGCCCGTCACCGCCATGACGGCCTTCAGGCCGACGTTGGAGCGGATGGGCGACCGGGATTTCGTGAGTACCACCACCCGGCCGACGCTAGGAGACCTGGGATCAGTCGTCCAATGCATCGACCTCGCAGTCTCGATAGCCATAGGCTATGCGAGTGCAGCTGCATCAGCTCCGGTACTTCGTCGCCGTCGCGGAACTACGACATTTCACCCAGGCTGCCGACGTCGTCGGCATCACCCAGCCGTCGTTGAGTAAGCAAATTCACGCCCTGGAGACCGGCCTCGGGGCCCCGCTGTTCGAGCGGGTGCGGGGCCGGATCGCCCTCACCGCCGCCGGCGAGGTGCTGCTCCCGCTGGCCCGGCGCATCCTCGCCGACGTCGACACCGCCACCCGGGAGGTGCAGGAGCTGGTCGGGCTGCGGCGCGGCCGGGTCCGCCTCGGCGCCACCCCGAGCCTGGCCACCTCGCTCGCCCCGCCCGTGCTGCGCCGGTTCCGCGACGCCCACCCCGCCGTCGACCTGCGGGTGGAGGAGGGCGGCTCGCAGGACCTCGTCCGCGACCTGCTGCGCGGCGACCTCGACCTCGCACTGATCATCATGCCTGCCCAGGGCGCGGACCCGGGCCTGGAAACCGAGGAGATCCTGCGGGAGAGCCTGGTGGTCGCCTCGCTCGGCGAGGTGCCCGGCACCCCGCCCTCCGGCGACCTGCGCGTCACCGACCTGCGCGGCCAGCCCCTGGTGATGTTCCGGGAGGGCTACGACCTGCGCGACGCCACCCTCCAGGCTTGCCGGGAGGCCGGTTTCGAGCCCACCCTGTCGGTCGATGGCGGCGAGATGGACGCCGTGCTGAGCTTCGTCGAGGCGGGGCTCGGGGTGGCGCTGGTGCCCGGCATGGTGGTGGCCCGCCGCCCCGGCGTCCGGGTCACCCGGCTGGCACCGCCCGGGGTGCGCCGGACCATCGCCGTGGCCCGCCGCCGCGACGTGGTGCCCACCCACGCCGGCCGCGAGCTGCGCCGGATCCTCCTGGAGTACGTGCGGACGGCCACCGAGCAGGACGAGCTGCCGCCCGGTGTGGAGCCCCGCTGAGCAGCCTTGTCTGCTCTGGGTTAAATAGTCCTTAAGAGGGTCATACAGCACCTATTCGTCTTCTTCGTCCCCTATGGTGAAGCCTTGTTGCAGGCAAGACGCCCGTCGGCCTGCCGAGGGAACAGTCCAAGCGCGCGGGCTCGCGTGGCAGGGAGGCCACCACATGAGGATCCTGGTTACCGGCGGCGCCGGCTTCATCGGCTCGCACTTCGCCCGGAGCCTGCTGGGCGGGCGGTACGTCGGCTTCGAGGACTGCCACGTCACGGTGCTCGACAAGCTCACCTACGCCAGTGACCGGAACAACCTGCCCGCCCACCACCCGCTGCTGACGTTCGTACGCGGCGACCTCTGCGACCGCCCGCTCCTGGCCGACCTGGTCCCCGGGCACGACGCCGTGGTGCACTTCGCCGCCGAGTCGCACGTCGACCGCTCGATCGACGACCCCGCCCCGTTCTTCGAGACCAACGTGATGGGCTCGCACCACCTGATGGCGGCCTGCGCCCGCGCCGCCGTCGGCCGGGTCGTGCACGTTTCCACCGACGAGGTCTACGGGTCGATCACCGAGGGCTCGTGGACCGAGCGCTGCGTGCTGGAGCCCAACTCCCCGTACGCGGCGTCCAAGGCGGCCAGCGACTGCATCGTGCGCTCGTACTGGCGTACCTACGACGTCGACGTGTCGATCACCCGCTGCGCCAACAACTACGGCCCGTACCAGCACGTGGAGAAGGTGATCCCGCGCTTCGTCACCAGCCTGCTCACCGGCGGGGACATCACCCTGCACGGCGACGGCGGCGCGGTGCGCGAGTGGCTGCACGTCGACGACCACTGCCGCGCGATCGCCCTGGTGCTGGCCAAGGGCCGCGCCGGCGAGGTCTACAACATCGGCGGCGACATCGAGCTGACCAACCGGGCGCTGGCCGAGAAGATCCTGCTGCTGGCCGGGGCCGGCTGGGACCGGGTGCGGCACGTCGCCGACCGCAAGGTGCAGGATCAGCGGTACTCCCTGGACTACACCAAGATATCTGAGGAACTGGGCTTCGAGCCGCAGATCCGGTTCGCCGACGGGCTGGCCGAGGTCTTCCACTGGTACCGGGAGAACCGGGCCTGGTGGGCGCACGCGTACCCCGAGAACCGGCCCGCCGCGCTGGCCACCGCCGTGCGGGGCCTGCCGACCGGCCGGGCCGTCCCCGCCCCGGTGCACTGACCCAGCTCAGCGGCCCTCGGCGTCGTCCATCGCCCGGTAGATCCGCTGCTCCGACACCGGGTACGGGGTGCCGAGGGCCTGGGCGAACACGTTCACCCGCAGCTCCTCGATCATCCAGCGGATCTGCCGCACCGCCGCCGACCCGCGCCGGCCCGGCGGCAGCGCGGCGAGCAGGTCGGCGTGCTCCTTCTGCACCGCCGCCACCCGGTCCTGCTGCTGGCGGTCCCGCTGCGGGTTGCCCGGCAGCCGGTCCAGCCGTCGCTCGATCGCTGTCAGGTAGCGCAGCAGGTCGGACAGGCGGGCGTATCCGGTCTCGGTGACGAACCCCTTGTGCACCAGGCCCGATAGCTGGGCCCGGATGTCGGCCAGGGCGGCCACCACGGCCAGGTTCTGGGTCTTGCCGAGGCGCTGCTCGACGGCGTACGCGGCGGCGAGCACCTGCCGCACCCGGCCCATCACCTCGACCACGGTGTCCACCAGGTCGGCGCGGACCCGCTCCCGCAGCGCGGCGAAGCCGTCGGCGTCCCAGGCCGGGCCGCCCGCCTCGGCGATCAGCTTGTCGATCGCCGCCCCGGCCGCGTCGGCGATCAGCTCCTGCACGCCGCCGTGCGGGTTGCGGCTCAGCGCCAGCTTCGCCTCGTTGGACAGCCGCCCCTGGAGGAACTTCGCCGGTGACGGCACGGTCAGCCGCAGCAGCCGCCGGGTGCCCGCCCAGTGCGCGGCGGCCTGCTCGGCCTCGGAGTCGAAGACCTTCACCCCGACCGTGGGCCCTTCGTCGACCAGCGCCGGGTACGCGGTGACCGCGTACCCGGCGCGGACCTGCTCGATGGTGCGGGGAAGATCGCCGATGCTCCATTCACGGAGGCCCGTCCGGGCGACGTCCGGGGCGGCGGCGGCCACCACCTGGCGTACCTCCTGGCGGAGCTGGCGTTGCAGCGCCGGCAGGTCCTTGCCCTCGGCGACCGGCTTGTTCTCCTCGTCGAGCACCCGGAAGCTGACCCGCAGGTGGGCGGGGAGCTTCCCCGGCTCCCAGGCGTCGCGGGGCACGGTGACCCCGGTCATCCGGCGCAGCTGCCGGGTCAGCGCGTCCAGCAGCGGCTCCTGCCCGGGGGTGATCGCCGCGAGCGCGGCCCGCGCATAGTCGGGGACGGGGACGAAGTTGCGCCGGATCGCCTTGGGCAGCGACCGGATCAGCGCGATCACCAGCTCCTCGCGCAGCCCGGGGACCTGCCAGTCGAAGCTCTCCGCCGGCACCTGGTTGAGCAGCGGCAGCGGGATGTCCACGGTCACGCCATCGGTCGGGGTGCCCGGGTCGAAGGAGTACGTCAGCGGCAGGGTGACCCCCTCGGCCCGCCACTCGTCGGGGTAGTCGGCCTCGGCGACGCCGCCCCGGCCGGCGACGACCAGCAGCTCCCGGGTGAAGGTGAGCAGGTCGGGCCGCTCCCGGCGGGCCTGCTTCCACCAGGCGTCGAAGTGCCGGCCGGAGACCACGTCTGCCGGGATCCGCTCGTCGTAGAAGGCGAAGATCGTCTCGTCGTCGACGAGGATGTCCCGCCGCCGGGCCCGGTTCTCCAGCTCCTCGATCTCGGTGAGCAGCTTGCGGTTGTCCCGCCAGAACTGGTGGTGGGTGGACCAGTCGCCCTCGACCAGGGCGTGCCGGATGAACAGCTCGCGCGACAGCGTCGGGTCGATCCGCCCGAAGTTGACCTTCCGGGCGGTGACCAGCGGGACGCCGTACAGGGTGACCTTCTCGTAGGCCAGCACCGCCGCCTGCTTCTTCTCCCAGTGCGGCTCGCTGTGGCTGCGCTTGACCAGGTGCTGGGCGAGGGGCTCGACCCACTCCGGTTCGATGCGACCGGCGACCCGCCCCCACAGCCGGGAGGTCTCCACCAGCTCGGCGGCCATCACCCAGCGCGGCGGCTTGCGGAACAGCGCCGAGCCGGGGAACAGGGCGAACTTCGCCCCCCGCGCCCCGAGGTACTCGTGCTTCTGCGGGTCCTTCAGCCCGATGTGCGACAGCAGGCCCGGCAGCAGCGACTGGTGCACCTTCGGGGTGTCGATCTCCTCCGGCAGGTCCGCGCCGGCCCCGCGCCGGCCGTCGCCCTTCTCCGCCGTACGCAGCACCTGGCGCACCTGGCTGACGATGTCCTGCCACTCGCGTACCCGCAGGTAGTTGAGGTATTCGGCCCGGCACATCCGGCGGAACGCGCTGGAGGACAGCTCCCGCTGCTGCTCGCGCAGGTGCCGCCACAGGTTCAGGTACGCGACGAAGTCCGACTCTTTGTCGGCGAACCTCGCGTGCGCCTGGTCGGCCTGGGCCTGCTTCTCGGCCGGCCGCTCGCGCGGGTCCTGGATGGACAGCGCGGCGGCGATCACGACCACCTCGGTGGCGCAGCCGTTGCGCTCGCCCTCGATCACCATCCGGGCCAGCCGGGGGTCGACCGGGAGCTGGGCCAGCCGCCGGCCCAGCGGGGTGAGCCGCTTCGCCGGGTCGGCCTCGGTCGGGTCCAGCGCGCCCAGCTCGTGCAGCAGGTGCACGCCGTCGGCGATGTTGCGCCCCTCCGGCGGGTCGATGAACGGGAACGCCGCCACGTCGCCCAGCCCGATCGAGGTCATCTGGAGGATGACCGAGGCCAGGTTGGTGCGCAGGATCTCCGGGTCGGTGAACTCGGGGCGGGAGTCGAAGTCGGACTCGTCGTAGAGGCGGATGCAGATGCCGTCCGAGGTGCGCCCGCAGCGGCCCTTGCGTTGGTTGGCCGACGCCTGCGACACCGGCTCGATGGGCAGCCGCTGCACCTTGAGTCGGCTGGAGTAGCGGGAGATCCGGGCGGTGCCCGGGTCCACCACGTACTTGATGCCGGGGACGGTCAGCGAGGTCTCCGCGACGTTGGTGGCGAGCACCACCCGCCGCGCGGTGTGCGGGGCGAACACCCTGTGCTGCTCGGCGGCCGACAGCCGCGCGTACAGCGGCAGGATCTCGGTGCCCAGCAGCGACCGTTTGGAACCGACCAGCTTGCCCAGCGCGTCGGCGGTGTCGCGGATCTCGCGCTCGCCGGAGAGGAAGACCAGGATGTCGCCTGGCCCCTCGGCGGCCAGCTCCTCGACGGCGTCGCCGATGGCCTGGATCTGGTCGCGGACGTTCTCCTCGTCGTCGCCGGAGTCGTCCTCGCTCTCGCTGATCTCGACCAGCGGCCGGTACCGCACCTCGACCGGGTACGTCCGCCCGGACACCTCGACCACCGGCGCGGGCCGGCCCTCGGCGTCGGCGAAGTGTTTCGCGAACCGGTCCGTCTCGATGGTCGCCGAGGTGATGACCACCTTGAGGTCGGGGCGGCGGGGGAGGAGCTGACGCAGGTAGCCGAGGATGAAGTCGACGTTGAGGCTGCGCTCGTGCGCCTCGTCGATGATCAACGTGTCGTACTGGCGCAGCATCCGGTCGGTCTGCAACTCGGCGAGCAGGATGCCGTCGGTCATCAGCTTGACCAGGCTGCGGTCGCTGACCTGGTCGGTGAAGCGGACCTTGTAGCCGACCGCGTCGCCCAGCTCGGTGCCCAGCTCCTCGGCGATGCGGTCGGCGACGGTGCGGGCGGCCAGCCGCCGGGGCTGGGTGTGCCCGATCAGCCCGTGCACGCCGCGCCCCAGCTCCAGGCAGATCTTGGGCAGCTGGGTCGTCTTGCCGGAGCCGGTCTCGCCGGCCACGATCACCACCTGGTGGTCGCGGATCGCGGCGGCCAGGTCGTCCTTCCGCTCGCTGACCGGCAGCCCCGCCGGGTACGTGATCACGGGCACGGCCGCGCGGCGGTCGGCGAGCCGCTGTTCGGCCCGGGCGACGTCGGCGGTGACCTCGGCGAGCGCGGCCTCGCGCCGCTGCGGGTCGCGCAGCCGGCGTACCCCGTCGAGGCGCCGCTGGAGCCGGCGCTGGTCGCGGAACATCAGGGCGGGCAGGCGACGGTGCAGCTCGCGGACGGTGTCGGACGCGGCGGGAGCGGCGGCTGCGGCGGGAGCGGCTGGATTCTGCATGTCGTCGCCAAGGATAGGCAGCCGCGTGCGGGACCGCCCCCCGGTTACCGGTCGCCCTGGCCGCTGCCCGGCCGCCGTCTAGAGTTGACCGCCGATCGACGCCGACCACGGGGGCTGGAATGAGCATGCGGGACACCGACCGGGCGCTGGTGCAGGCGGCCACGGCGGTGGCGAAGCTGCGCTGCCGCAGCGAGAACCACACCGTCGCCGCCGCCGCGCGGACCGCCGCCGGTCGGCTGTTCACCGGCGTGAACGTCCACCACGGCACCGGCGGGCCGTGCGCCGAGGTGGTGGTGATCGGGGCCGCCGCCACCCAGGGCGAGACGGAGCTGGAGACCATCGTGGCGGTGGGCGACCGGGGCCGGGGCGTCCTCGCGCCCTGCGGCCGGTGCCGGGAGGTGCTGCGGGACTACTTCCCGGCCGTCCGGGTCATCGTCGGCCCGGCGGACGCGCTGCGTGCCGTGCCGGTCGCCGAGCTGCTCGCCGAGGAGTAGGACCCCGCCTGAACCGCCGGTCTCCACTCCATCCCCTTATGGGGTTTCAGGCGCCTATCGCGGGTTGTATTCGTTACGTAAGCATTTGCGGAACCCCGACAGCGGCCTCCGTGCCCGACGGCGGTGCTCGGCGCGGCGTCCCTGCTCAGCCGGGTGGCGGCGAAGGAGTATCGACGAGCACCGGTTAGGAACTGCACTACCCTCCGGCTAAGGTAAGGCGTACCTAAGTCGAGGGAGATTCGTGACCACCGTCGCCGCGCGGCCGATCCGGGCCGGCACACCGACGACCCGGGGCCTGGGCCGCCGGGCGGCCGTCACCGTCGGCGCGGCGGCCGTGCTCGCCCTCGCCGTGCTCGCCAGCTTCGCCCTCGGCAGCCGCCCGCTCGCGCCCGACGCGGTCTGGCACGCCCTGGTCGCCCCCGACGGCGGCGACGCCACCACCATCGTCCGTTAGCTGCGGCTGCCCCGCACCGCCCTGGGCCTGCTCGTCGGGCTCGCGCTCGCCGTGGCCGGGGTGTTGTTCCAGGCGCTGACCCGCAACCCGCTCGCCGAGCCGCGCATCCTCGGCATCAGCGCCGGCGCGTCGTTCGGCGTCGTCCTCGCCATCGCCGTCTTCGGCGTCGGCACCCTCGCCGGGTACGTCTGGTTCGGCATCGCCGGGGCGTTCGTGGCCGGCCTGGCCGTCTTCGCCGTCGCCAACCGGGCCCGCGACGGCGCGTCGCCGGTCACCCTCGCGCTGACCGGCGCGGCGCTCGACGCCAGTCTCGGCGCCCTCGTGTACGCGCTGCTCAGCATCGACGCCCGCACCTTCGAGGAGTACCGGTTCTGGGTCGTCGGCGGGCTGACCGGCCGGGGCGTCGGGGTCGCCGGGCAGGTGCTGCCGTTCGTCCTCGCCGGACTCGTGCTGGCCGCCCTGGTCGCCCGGGGCCTCGACGCGCTCGCCCTCGGCGACGACGTGGCCCGGGGCCTGGGCCACCGCGTCGGGCTGGTCCGCCTCGGCGGCGGCGCGGCCGGGGTGCTGCTCACGGGCGCGGCCGTGGCGGCGGCCGGGCCGATCGCGTTCGTCGGATTGGCCGTGCCGCACCTGGCCCGCGCCCTGGTCGGCGCGGACCACCGGTGGACCCTCGCCGTCGCCGCCCTGCTCGGGCCGGCCCTGCTGCTCGGCGCCGACGTCGCGGGCCGGCTCGTCGCCCCGCCCGGCGAGGTGCCCGCCGGGGTGGTCACCGCGTTGGTCGGCGCGCCCCTGTTGGCCTTCCTGGTCCGCCGTGCCCGGGTGGTGACCGCGTGAGCGCCGTCGCCCCCGCCACTCCCGTCCGACCCGACACCTCCGTCCGACCCGCCGCCCCCGCCGGTCGCTCGCTGCTGCGGCTCGGCCCGCTGCGGGTGCCGGTGCGCCGCCGCCCCGTGCTGGTCGCCGCCGCGCTGACCGGGCTGCTCGTCGCCGCAGGGCTGCTCAGCCTCTCCCTCGGCACCCCGTACGTCGCCACGCCCGACGTGCTGCGCGCGCTCGCGGGCGCCGGCACCCCGTACGACCTGGTGGTGCTCGACCTGCGCCTGCCCCGGCTGGTGCTCGCGGCGGTGGCCGGGGCGGCCTTCGGCGTCGCCGGCACGCTGATCCAGAGCGTGGCCCGCAACCCGCTGGCCAGCCCCGACGTCATCGGCATCACCCAGGGCGCCGGGCTCGCCGCGACGGTGGCCCTCACCAGCGGGGCCGCCGCCGTGCTGGTCGCCCCGGCGGCGCTGCTCGGCGGCCTGGCCGCCGCGGTCGCGGTCTTCGCTCTCGGCGCCCGGCACGGGCTGGCCGCCCAGCGGTTCGTCCTCGCCGGGGTGGCCGTGGCCTTCGGCCTGCGCGCGCTCATCGAGGTGGTCCTGCTGACCGCCGACCCGATCGACGGGCTGCGCGCCCAGATCTGGCTGCTCGGCACCCTCGCCGGCAAGGGCTGGACGGAGGCGGCGTGGATCGCCGCGACCCTCCTGGCGCTGCTGCCGGTGCTGCTCTGGGCCGGCTGGGCGCTGAACAGCACCGCCCTGGACGACGACACGGCCCGGGGCGTCGGGGTGCGCCCGGTGGCCCGCCGGGTCACGCTGGCCGGCACCGGCGTGCTCGCCGCCGCGATGGTCACCGCGCAGGTCGGTGCCGTCGACTTCGTGGCGCTGGTCGCCCCGCAACTGGCCCGCCGGCTGGTCCGGGCCGAGCGGCCCCCGTTGCTCTGCTCCGCGCTGCTGGGGGCGCTGCTGCTGGTCCTCGCCGACCTCGCCGGCCGCCGGCTGTTCGCGCCCACCCAACTGCCGGCGGGCGTGCTGACCGCCGCGATCGGTGGACCCTACCTGATGTTCCTGCTGCTGCGTGGCCGGCGGAGGGCGTCGTGACGGCCCCCGTCCGCACCGAGCCGCCCGCCCTCTCCGGCGCACCCGACCGCGCCTCCGCGCCCGCCGACCCCTCCCGAGGAGCCGCGATGCTCTCCACCCGCGACCTGGTCGTCGGCTACGACGAGCGGACCGTCCTGGACGGCCTCGACGTGACGCTGCCCGCCGGCGCCTTCACCGTCATCGTCGGGCCAAACGCCTGCGGCAAGTCCACCCTGCTGCGCGCCATGGCCCGGCTGCTGACCCCGCGCCGGGGCACGGTGCTGCTCGACGGCACCGCGATCCGGGACCTGCCGACCCGGGAGGTCGCCCAGCGGCTCGGGGTGCTGCCGCAGAGCCCGCTGGTGCCCGAGGGGGTGACGGTCGCCGACCTGGTCGGCCGGGGCCGGCAGCCGTACCAGCGGTGGTGGCGGCAGTGGTCGGCGGCCGACAGCGCCGCCGTCGACGAGGCGATGGCCCTCGCCGACGTGGCCGGCCTCGCCGATCGCCCGGTGGACACCCTCTCCGGCGGCCAGCGGCAGCGGGTCTGGATCGCCATGACCCTCGCCCAGGACACCGAGGCGCTGCTGTTGGACGAGCCGACCACCTTCCTCGACCTGGCCCACCAGGTGGAGGTGCTGGACCTGCTGCACCGGCTACGCGCCGAACGGGGCCGCACCGTCGTCGCCGTGCTGCACGACCTCAACCAGGCCGCCCGGTACGCCGACCACCTCGTCGCCATGCGCGCCGGTGCGGTGGTCGCCGCCGGCCCGCCCCGGGAGATCCTCACCGCCGCGCTGGTCCGCGACGTCTTCGGGCTCGACTGCGTGGTGGTGCCCTGCCCGGTGAGCGGCGCGCCACTGGTCGTGCCCGCCCTCACCACCCCCTCCCCGGCGGCGGCCCCCGTCCCGTCCGGGGCCGCCGGTGGTCGGCCCGCCGCCTCCACCTCTGCTGGCTCCACATCCGGTCCTTTGGCCGGTTGAACCCCTCGGAAGGAAACCCCATGCGTCGTCTCGCCGCCGTGCTCACCGCGGCCGTCGCCCTCGGCGTCGGACTCACCGCCTGCGGTGAGAGCGACCCCGTCGCCGGCACCGCCACCGGACAGACCCGGGAGATCACCCACGCCATGGGCACCACCACGGTGCCCGCCGACCCGAAGCGGGTCGTCGTCCTCGACACCGACAAGATCGACACAGCGCTCTCGCTCGGGGTCACACCCGTCGGCGCGGCGACCGCGGGCGAGGCGAGGAGCTGGCCCACGTACTTCGGTGAGGAGAAGCTGGCCGGGATCACGGAGGTCGGGGTGCTCACCGAGCCCGACCTGGAGGCGATCAACGCCCTCAAGCCCGACCTGATCCTGGGCAGCAAGTTCCGCCAGGAGAAGTTCTACGACGAGCTGGCCGCCATCGCGCCGACGGTGTTCACCGAGAAGGTGGGCATCACCTGGAAGGAGAACTTCCTCCTCGACGGCCGGGCCCTGGGCCGGGAGCAGCAGGCCAAGGACCTGCTGGCCGCGTACGAGAAGCGGGCGAAGGACTTCGGCGCGACGCTCGGCGACGCCGCCGAGCGGACCGTCTCCATCGTGCGCTTCATCCCCGGCGCGATCCGGGTGTACGGGCCGGACTCGTTCTCCGGCATCGTCGTCGGCGACACCGGGCTCGGCCGCCCCGAGCGGCAGCGGCTGGCCGCCAAGGAGGACAAGCGGTTCGACCTGGTCAGCGCCGAGCGGGTCAACGAGGTCGACGCCGACGTCATCTTCGTGACCGCGTACGGCGAGAAGGCCGCCGCCGAGCAGGCCACCGTCACCGGGGGGACCCTGTGGAAGGGGCTGTCGGCGGTCAAGGCGGGCCGGGCGCACGTGGTCTCCGACGAGACCTGGATGACCGGGATCGGCGTCGGCGCCGCCAACAAGATCATCGACGACCTGGCGAAGTACGTCACCGCATCCTGAGCCGCCCCACCGCCCCACCGCCCCACCGCCCCACCGCCCCACCGCCCCACCGCCCCACCGCCCCATCGCCCCATCGCCCCACCGCCCTGGCCCCGTGAGCCGCGCGGGGCCAGGGCCGCCCCCGTGCCGCCCCTGCGGGCCCTCGCGCAAGATCACGCTCGGTCCGGGAAGCAGTGGCTTCGATCGCGTCGGGAGGCCACTGTTTCCCGGATCGAGCGTGATCCGGGGTCCGGGGTCCGGGGTCCGGGACGCGGGCTCGGGGGCGTGGTGCCCGGGGGTGTGGGGCGCGGTGCCGTGCGATGGGCGGGCCGTGCGGTGCGCGGGGTGCTGCCCGTCTCCCGTTCCCAGGCGCGACCGCGCCACCTCCCTCGTCGCTGTGGGAGGTGGCGCGGTGACGTGCGGGCGGGGTGGTGGCCGGGTGTCAGGCGGCGGTGGACCAGATCGCGCGGAAAGCCGCCGCCTCGCCGGCCAGCCACTGCTCGACCTGCTCGGGCTTGACGCTGTCGGGCAACCGGTGCGCCACGCCTCGCCGGACGTCGACCAGGACCGGCGCGGCGTGCGGCAGGACCGCGTCCATGTGCCGGGCCATCAGGTGCAGGGTGGCCAGGGCCGCCTCCTCGCTGGGCGGGGCCTCGTCGAAGTGCAGGCGGACCGCCTCGGCGCGGCCGTCGGCGGCGTGCCGGATGCCGAAGTGCGGGTTGATCTTCACCGGCAGGTCGCCGAGCATGGCCAGGGCGTCGCGGGTCTGCGCCAGGTCGACGCCGGTCGGCTCGCCGAGGGAGTGTAGCCAGGCCGTCGCGCCGGGCACGAGCGCCCGGTAGAGCGGCTGCCAGCGCGGCTTGACCGCGTCGGCCACCTGCGCCAGGTGGGTGCCGCCGGTGTGGAACGCGACGTCGGCCTTGAGTGCCTTGACGAATTGACCGTGCGGGTTGAAACCGTGCTTGCTGGCCCGCTGCTTGCGCAGGCCCCCGACGAAGCTGGCCTTGGAGGGCCCGGTGCGGTCGACGTACCGGGTGAAGCCGAGGAGGGTGGCGTAGGGCGGGAGGGTGCTGGAGGTGGGCGCGGTCACGGAAGTCCTCCCAGGTCAGGACTTGGTTTCGTACATACATTCTAATCGACGGGTCTGACATCGCCCAGGGAAAAGAAGGGCACCTTGCCGCAGATTTGCGTCCTGCATCAGGTTCGCCGTCGACGACATCGAGGACGTCCTCGCCCGCCTGCGCGCCCACGGCGCCGAACTCGTCGGCGAGGTGGCGTGGTACGAGGACAGACAGCTACCGGCTCTGTTACGTACGCGGCCCCGGGGCATCATCGTCGCACTGGCCCAGCAGCTCGGCTGACCGACGTCAGGGGCTGGCCAGCACGACAGGGTTGGTGAGCGCCGCCATCTGCCCGCCGGCATGGCGCACCTCCACCCGGACGAACATCGACTCCGCTGCGCTGGTGTGCCACCGGACGGCACCGGATCCGTCGCCGGGCAGGCCGCCGCGGTGCACCGCGCCTCGATCGGTGTGGAAGCTGACCGCGCCGGACGGCACGCCGCGCACGTCCACCCGTACGACGACCGGCTCGTCGCGGGTCTCCAGCCGCTGGCCGACCCCGGCGCTGCGTTCACCGGCGGAGGCCGTGAGCGACAGCTCGACGGCGGCCGAGCCGGCGATCCAGCTCCGGCCGGCCCGGATGCCGGCGAGGATCGCCGAGCTGGTCAACTCCTCGGCCAGCACGACGGCGTGCGGCACGCCGAGCTGGCCCGCCAGGTGCGTGTCGCTGCTGCCCAACGCCGGCCGCCACCGCCCACCGTGGACGTCGGCGGCCAGACCTCGACCCCATTCGGCCAGCGCCGCCTCGTTGTCGGCGTTCCAGGGCAGGTCCGAGCTCCACTGCCCGTTCCACACCTCCACCGCGTCGAACCCGCCGAACGGGTACGCGAAGACGCCGGAGGGGTACGGCGCGTGGGGATGCGCCGCCACGCAGAGCCCACCGGCCCGGTGCACCTGCTCCACCTGCCGGTCGATCACCCCGTCGCGGACGCCGTACCGCCAGTCGACGACCTGCCCCGGGGCGATGCCGAGCGCCAGCCAGTGCCCGGTCCGGGTGGTCACCTCCTGGCCCAGGATGACCAGCAGGTCGTCGCCGGCGATGGGGCCCCAGACGCCGTGCGTGTCCGACGTGTTGTGCTCGGTGATGGCGATGAAGTCCAGGCCGACCGCGCGGGCGTCGGCCACCACCTGCTCCGGCGTCAGCTCCGCACCGTTGGAGCGTGCCGAGTGGACGTGGCAGTCTCCCCGGTACCAGCCACGCCCTCGGCCATGCCGGATGCTCACGGTCAGAGCTGGCCGACGTCCGTGATCCGGACCACGGCGGCGCCGACCTCGTCGGAGGCGGCCAGGTCGACCTCGGCGCTGATCCGCCAGTCGTGGTCGTCGTCGGGGTCGTCGAGGATCTGCCGGACCGTCCACCGGTCCCGGCCCTGCTCGATCATCAGCAGCGCCGGGCCGCGGGCGTCCGGCCCGGTCCCGATCGAGTCGTACGCCTCGAAGTACGGCCCCAGCGCGTCGGCCCACGCGTCGGCGTCCCAGCCGTCGGCGGCGTCGAGTTCGCCCAGCAGATCCCAGCGGCGCAGGGCAGCCAGCTCGACCCGGCGGAACAGCGCGTTGCGTACCAGCACCCGGAACGCCCGCGCGTTGCGGGTGACCGCAGGCGGCCGGTCGTCGAGGGCGGCGTGCGCCTCGGCGGCCTCGGCGACGTCCGACGGGTTCTTCAGCCGCTCCCACTCGTCGATGAGGCTGGAGTCGACCTGGCGGACCAGCTCGTGCAGCCATTCGATGAGGTCGATCAGCTCCTCGGTCTTGGCGTCCTCGGGCACGGTCTGCCGCAGCGTCTTGTACGCGTCGGCGAGGTAGCGCAGCACGAGGCCCTCGGAGCGGGTGAGGGAGTAGAACTGCACGTACTCGGTGAAGGTCATCGCCCGCTCGTACATGTCGCGGACGACGGCCTTGGGGGAGAGCTGGTGGTCGGCGACCCAGGGGTGTCCCCGCCGGTACATCTCGTACGCGGCCTCCAGCAGCTCCGCGAGGGGCTTGGGCCAGGTCACCTCGTCGAGCAGTTCGAGGCGGGCCTCGTACTCGATGCCCTCGGCCTTCATCGCGGCGACCGCCTCGCCGCGGGCCTTGAACTGCTGCGCGGACAGCACCTGGCGGGGGTCGTCGAGGATCGACTCGATCACGCTGAGCACGTCGAGGGCGTACGACGGGCTCTCGACGTCGAGCAGTTCGATGGCGGCCAGGGCCAGCGGCGACAGCGGCTGGTTGAGCGCGAAGTCGAGCTGGAGGTCGACGGTGAGCCGGACCCGGCGGCCGGTCTCGTCGGGCTCGGGCAGCTCCTCGACCACCCCGCCGGCGCGCAGCGCCCGGTAGATGGCGATGGCCCGGCGGATGTGCCGGCGCTGGGCGGCGCGCTCCTCGTGGTTGTCGGTGAGCAGGTGCCGCATCGCGGCGAACGCGTCGCCGGGGCGGCCGATGACGTTGAGCAGCATCGAGTGGCTGACCTGGAAGCTGGACGTCAGCGGCTCCGGCTCGGCCTCGACGAGGCGGTCGAAGGTCGGCCGGCCCCAGCCGATCGAGCCCTCCGGCGGCTTCCTGCGGACCACCTTGCGCCGCTTCTTCGGGTCGTCGCCGGCCTTGGCGAGGGCCTTCTCGTTCTCGATGACGTGCTCGGGGGCCTGCACGACGACCCGGCCGAGGGTGTCGAAGCCGGCCCGGCCGGCCCGGCCGGCGATCTGGTGGAACTCGCGGTTCTTGAGCAGCCGGGTACGCACGCCGTCGTACTTGCTCAGGCCGGTGAACAGCACCGTGCGGATGGGCACGTTGATGCCGACGCCGAGCGTGTCGGTGCCGCAGATGACCTTGAGCAGGCCGGCCTGGGCGAGGGTCTCCACGAGCCGGCGGTATTTCGGCAGCATGCCGGCGTGGTGCACCCCGATGCCGTGCCGGACCAGCCTCGACAGGGTCTTGCCGAACCCGGAGGTGAACCGGAACCGGCCGATCGCCTCGGCGATCAGGTCCTTCTCGGCCCGGGTGCACACGTTGACGCTCATCAGCGCCTGGGCGCGCTCCAGGGCGGCGGCCTGGGTGAAGTGCACGACGTACACCGGGGCCTGCTTGGTCTCCAGCAGCTCCTCCAGGGTCTCGTGCAGCGGCGTCATCGCGTACGAGAAGAGGAGCGGGACCGGCCGCTCGGCCGAGCGCACGACGGCGGTCGGCCGGCCGGTGCGCCGGGTCAGGTCGTCGACGAAGCGGGTGGTGTCGCCGAGGGTCGCCGACATCAGCACGAACTGCGCCTGCGGCAGCTCGATGATCGGCACCTGCCACGCCCAGCCCCGGTCCGGCTCGGCGTAGAAGTGGAACTCGTCCATGACCACCTGGCCGACGTCGGCCCGCGCGCCCTCGCGCAGCGCGAGGTTGGCCAGGATCTCGGCGGTGCAGCAGACGATCGGGGCGTCGGCGTTGACGCTCGCGTCGCCGGTGAGCATGCCGACGTTGTCGGCGCCGAAGACCTCGCAGAGGGCGAAGAACTTCTCCGACACCAGGGCCTTGATCGGGGCGGTGTAGAAGGTCGTCCGGTTGTCGGCCAGGGCCGCGAAGTGGGCGGCGATCGCCACCAGGCTCTTGCCCGAGCCGGTCGGCGTGTTCATGATCACGTTCGCGCCGGAGACGATCTCGATGACCGCCTCCTCCTGGTGGGGGTAGAGGTCGAGGCCGCGCTCCTTCGCCCAGCCGGCGAACGCGTCGAAGAGGGTGTCGGGGTCGGCGCTTGTCGGCAGCGCGGCGGTGAGCGTCATAGCCCGTCCATCGTGCCTGCCGCAGGCCCCTCCGCGCCAACCGGATGTTTGCAGGGGCCCCCTGTACAACAGAATGCGTTCACAGGGGCCCCTGCTTGCACCTCGCGCGGCGCCTCACGCGCGGCGGTGGACCAGGTCGACCACGGGGCGGCCCGCCGTCAGGGCACGCCGCTCGAACTTGGTGACCGGCCGGTGCGCCGGGCGCGGGGCGTACCCGCCGTGCACGTCCACCAGCCCCGGGTCGGCGGTCAGCGTCTCGCGCATCGACTCCGCGTACTCGGCCCAGTCGGTGGCGCAGTGCAGCGTCCCGCCCGGTGCCAGCCGGGAACGCAGCAGCGCGACGTGCACCGGTTGGATGATCCGCCGCTTGTGGTGCCGCGACTTGGGCCACGGGTCGGGGAAGAAGACGTGCACCGCGTCCAGCGACCCGTCCGGCAGCACCCGGAGCAGGTCCAGCGCGTCGCCCCGGGCGACCCGCACGTTGCCCAGCCCGAGGCCCTCCACCAGGCCCAACAGGTTGGCGATTCCGGGCGTGTGCACCTCGACCGCCAGATAGTCTCGGCCTGGGTCGGCGGCGGCCATCGCGGCCGTGGCGTCCCCCATCCCCGACCCGATCTCCAGCACGATCGGGGCCCGGCGACCGAACAGCGCCGCCAGGTCCACGGGCGCGGCGGCGGGCTCGTCGCCGACCGTCAGGCCGTACGCCGACCAGAGCCGGTCGAGGGCGTCGACCTGACGGCCGGTCATCCGGCCCCGGCGGGGGTGGAAGGTGCGGATCCGCGACGCGTGCGGCGGCACGGTCACGACGGGGTTCGCTTCGGTGGAGGTCACAGCGGTCCAAGCGTACGCGACCAGCACGCCGGATCGGCTGTGAGGTACGACCGGGGATGAGAAGATTCATCCCGTACGGCAGGCCGGGCGGGCCGCTGCCCGGCGACGCAACACCGCGCCGGGAGGGGTCATGGGGGCAGCCACGCACCAGTGCGCCGGACCGGCCACGGGCCCCGGCGCGGGGCCGGCCGCGCGGATCGGCGCCGCGCTCGCCGTCGCCGTCGCCGCGTTCGCCGGGCCGCTCGCGGCGGGCGCGCGGGCTGCCGGGGCACCCGAGGCCGCCCCCGTGGCCGCCCCCGCCCCCGAGCCTCCGCCCGGCCCGCCCGGCCTGCCCGGTGGGCAGCCGCCCGGCTCGCAGCCCGGCTGGCTCGTCTTCGTCGAGGTCACCCCCAGCACCGTGCAGCCCGGCTACCTCGTCGGCATCCGGGCGAGCTGCCACGACAACTCGGTGCCGGCGACCGTGGTCTCCGACGCCTTCGGCCGGGTCGCGGTGCACCCGCAGCGGGGCCTGCTCACCGGCACCCCGATGGTCCGCGAGCGCATCTGGCCGGGCAACTACCGGGTCAAGCTCGAATGCCGGGGCGGCGAGACCGCCACCACGATGCTCCAGGTGGTCAAGAAGCAGCCCTCGCCCGCGCCCACCCACAAGCCGACGTACCCGCCGACCCACTACCCGACCGATCGTCCGACGTACCCGCCCACCCACCATCCCAGCCGGGGGCCGAACACCGGCTTCGGCGGCACCGCCCGGGGCGCCACCGACGGATTGCTGCTGCCCGGGGGAGTGGCGTTGACCGTGGCCGGGGTGACGATCGGCGTGGCCACGGCCCGCCGACCGCGGTCCCGCCGCGGCGGAAACCGCCGCTGAGGCCGGCAGTGGCGTCCCCGCGTACGGCACCGGGCGGGGCGTCTGCGCGTACCGCCCCGGTGGACGGTCGCCGCCGGCCCTGGTCGGTGCCGGCGGCCGTGGTCCTGGTGCTGCTCGGTGTCTTCGCCACCGGAGCTGGCCTGGGCCACGCGGCGGGGCCGTTCGAGTGGGCGACCCGGCCGGCCGAACGAGCCGCAGCCGCCGTCGACGACGCGCCCCGTCCGGCCGCCGGCCGCCCGGTGAGCCTCCAGGTGCCGGCGATCCGGGTGTCCGCGCCGGTCGGCCCGGTCGGGCAGGCCGCCGACGGGTCGATCGCGGTGCCGCCGCTGAGCGCCGCCGCCGAGACCGGCTGGTACGACCGCAGCGTGCTCCCCGGTGAGCCGGGCCGGGCCGTCATCGTCGGCCACGTCGACACCCGCGACGGCCCGGCCGTCTTCTACGACCTGGGCAGGTTGCGGGCCGGCGACCGGATCGAGGTGACCCGCGCCGACGGCAGCGTGGCGGTCTTCGCGGTGGACTCCGTCGAGCACTTCGGCAAGGACGACCTGCCCACCGACCGGGTGTACGGCGACGACGGCCCACCGGAGCTGCGGCTGATCACCTGCGGCGGCGCGTGGGTCGGCGGCCGAACGGGCTACGCCGACAACGTCATAGCCTTCGCCGCCCTGCTACCCCCACCCCGCACCCCTGACCTCGCCCCACCTCCGCTTCGGTGATCAAGAGGTTTGCGTCATCGTCGAGATCAACTCTGACGCTTTTCTCTTGATCACCGAAGCGGGGTGGGAGAGGCTGTCGTCAGGGTGAACTCGTTGCCGTCGGGGTCGGCCAGCGTCACCGTGCCGTCCGCACCGGTCTCCAGCCGGGTGGCCCCGAGGGCGACCAGCCGGCCGACCTCCGCCCGCTGGTCGCCTCCGGGTGGGGCGAGGTCGAAGCGCTGCCGGTTCCGTGCCGTCTTCGGGGCCACGGGCGGGCCACCCCACGCGACCTTGGTGCCGCCGTGTGGCGACTGGATCGCGGTCTCCTCGTGCTGGTCCCACACCAGCGGCCAGCCCAGCGCCTCGCTCCAGAACAGGCCGACCTCGCGGGTGCCGTCGCAGGCCAGCTCCCCGAGCAGGCCGCACCCGGCGAGGAAGCCGTTGCCCGGCTCGATCACGCAGAACTCGTTGCCCTCGGGGTCGGCCAGCACGACGTGCCCCTCCTCGGGGCGTTGCCCGACGTCGAGGTGACCGCCGTCGAGCGCCAGCGCGGTCGCCACCAGGTGCTGCTGGTCGGCGTGGTCGGTGCTGGTCAGGTGCAGGTGCAGGCGGTTCGGCCCCGTCTTCGTGGTCTGGCTCGGGACGAACCGGAGGCTGGGCTGGGTGTCGTCGCCGGGTAGCAGCGCGCCGCTGGCGTCCTCGGCGACCTCCCGGCCGAGCATGCCGGCCCAGAACCGGGCCAGGCGGATTGCGTCGTGCGCATCGAAGGTCACCGTGAGTCGTGTCGAGGGCATCACCGCACCGTAGCCACGGGCCGGTGGGCCGGCAACGCGGATAGCCCGGCCGGCAGGCGACCGGTCAGGCGGCGGGGCCGGCGAGGATCGGGGCGGGCCGGAAGCCCTTGACGACCAGCCAGACCCCGAGCGACAGCTCCCACGCGGCCACCGGGATGGTCATGACCGCCGAGAACACGGAGGCCTGCTCGTTGAGCCCGAACATGGTGGCCACGGCCGAGACGACGAGCAGGGGCGCCCCGACGAACCCCAGCAGGGGAATGATCCGGGGCACGAGCGCGGAGCGGTACATCAGACAGCCGAGCAGCAGCGCGTTGGCGGCGGGGACGAGGCCGGGCCCGAGCAGGAACGTCCAGTCGCGCACCGCGACGAGCGACGCGCCGATGGCGACGAGCGTGGGGGCGTCCGTGCCGGCCGTCGCGGCGAGCTCCTGCCGCAGCGTCACCACCGCCAGCAGGCTCACGACGCCCACGACGATGATCGCGGCTTCGAGGACGCGCGCGGTGACGAAGCCGAGCGCGGCGGCCTCGTGCTGGCGCTTGACCACGGGGAACAGCGCGACGGCCGTGCCTACGCAGGCGACGGCGTTGACGATGTCGAGCAGGCAGCCGGCGATCACCCGGGTGTCGCTGCCGGCGCTCACGATGTAGTCCGGATTGCTGAGCACGGGGTCGATGAGCGCCACGGCGGGGAGCGAGGCGAGGAAGGTGATCAGGTAGAACCCGCCCGCGACCAGCGCGGTCCTCCTCCTGGATGAGCCCACCGGCATCCGCGGCGCGGCTGTGGGTCCCGTGCTGGCGGCCATCTCCGCCCTCCCTCAACTTCGAGGTGTACGGCGTACACCTTCGTCGCCCACGGTAAGGTGTACGGCGTACACCGTCAAGGGCGCGACCGTGGAGGACTTGTCATGCCGGGCTTCGACGCGGCTGCGCGTGAGCGGCTGAACCGGGAACGCGTGCTGCGGGCGGCCGTGGCGCTCGCCGACGAGGCCGGAATCGCGGCGGTGAGCATGCGACGGCTCGCCCAGGACCTGGGCGTGGTGCCGATGGCGCTCTACAAGCACGTCGCCGACAAGGAGGAACTGCTCGACGGGATGGTGGACACCGTCATCGCCGGAATCGCGCCGGCGGACCCGGGCCTGGACTGGAAGGGCGAGGTGCGGCAGCGGATCCTCGCGGCGCGGCGGGTGGTGCTCCGGCACCCCTGGGCGCGGCAGGCCATCGAGTCACGCACGCACCGCACGCCAACCGTCCTGGGCTATTTGGACTCGCTGGTCGGCGCGTTCCTCGCCGGCGGCTTCACCGCCGACCTCACCCATCACGTCATGCACGCCCTGGGCAACCGGGTCTGGGGGTTCAGCCCCGAGATGTTCAACGCCCCCGAACCGGCCGCCCCGCGCGCCTTCGCCCCGGACGAGCAGGAGGCAATGGCACGCGAGTTCGCGCAGCGGTTCCCGCACATCCTGGCCATCGCCACCGCGGCCACCGAGGGCGACCTGGCGGCCGTGGGTCAGGGCTGCGACGAGCAGTTCGAGTTCGAGTTCGCCCTCGACCTGCTTCTCGACGGCGCCGAACGGCTGCACCGCGCGGGCTGGCGGTCGGCCGCGCGGGCCGTACCGTGAAGGGGTGGCCTGTCAGGACCCTTGCCCCTCGGCGGACGGCACCTGCTGGACCACCTCGAACTCCAGCAGGGTCGCGCCGGTGGAGACCGGGCGTCGCTGCTCGCCGCCCGCGTGCGCGGCCCGGGACGGCCCGGCCGCCCAGGCCTGGTACGCCTCCTCCGACGCCCACCGCGTGTAGACGAAGTAGCGCGTCTCGCCGCCGACCGGACGCAGCAGTTCGAAGCCGAGGAAACCGGGGGAGCCCTCCACCGCGCCGGCCCGCGCCGCGAACCGCCGCTCCAGCTCCTCGCCCGCGCCCTCGGGGACATCGATAGCGTTGATCTTCACGACTGCCATGGCCCCACCCTACTCAGAACGTCTCCACGGCCGGGACCAGGTCGGCGTCCACCACGATCGGGGCGTGGTCGGACGGGCCCTTGCCCTTGCGGGCCTCCCGATCGACGTACGCGGCGCGGACCGCGCGGGCGAACGGCGCGGACGCGTATACCAGGTCGATCCGCATGCCCTTGTTCTGGTGGAACATCCCGGCCCGGTAGTCCCAGTACGTGTACGGGTGCGGCCCCTTCATCGGGGTCGGCACCACGTCGCTCAGCCCCAGGTCGCGCAGGGTCGCGAGGGCGGCCCGCTCGGCCGGCGTGACGTGGGTGGAGGTGACGAACAGGGCCGGGTCCCACACGTCGGCGTCGGTCGGGGCGACGTTGAAGTCACCGCAGACGGCCAGCGGCAGCCCGCCGGTCAGCTCCTGCTCCAGCACGTCGCGCAGGGCGGCGAACCAGGCCAGCTTGTACGCGTAGTGCGGGTCGTCGGGGGCGCGGCCGTTGGGCACGTACACCGACCAGACCCGCAGCCCGTCGCAGGTGGCCGAGACGGCCCGGGCCTCCGGCTCGGGGAAGCCCGGCTCGCCGGGGAAGCCGACCGTGACGTCGGTCAGCCCGACCCGGGACAGGATCGCCACCCCGTTCCACCGGCCGTCGCTGTGGCTGGCCACCGTGTAGCCCAGCTCGCCGACCTCGGCCACCGGGAACGCCCCGTCGGGGCACTTCGTCTCCTGGAGGCAGACGACATCGGGGCCGGTGGCGGCCAGCCAGTCGAGCAGCCGGGGCAGGCGGGCCTTCACCGAGTTCACGTTCCAGGTTGCCAGGCGCATGCCTCCAGCCTGCCGTATCCCCGCCCCGGCCGCCCGGTCAGCTCCCCGGGGTGTCGCCCGGCCGGCCCTGCTCCGCCAGGAACCGCTCCAGCTCCGCGCCCAGCTCGTCGGCGGTCGGCAGGGGCCCGCCCTCGGCGGCGAGCAGGTTCCGCTCGCCCCGCCCCCGGGCGAACGCGTCGTACTGCTCCTCCAGGGCCGCGACCAGCGCGGCGGCGTCCTCGGTCTGGGCGACCTGCCGGTCGATCTCCACCCGCACCACCTCGGCGGCCGAGCGCAGGCCGTCGCGGGGCAGCAGCAGGCCGGTGCTACGCGACACCGAGGCGAGCAGCACCTCGGCGGCAGCCGGGTACTCGGCCTGGGCGACGTAGTGCGGCACGTGAGCGGCGAAGCCGAGCGCGTCGCGGCCCTGCTCACCGAGGCGGTGTTCCAGCAGGTGCCCGACGCTGCCGGGGACCTGGACGCGTTGCAGCCAGGGCTCGTATCCGGAGATCAGCTCGCGGCGGGTGGCGTGTGCCGTCACCCCGGTCGGGCGGGTGTGCGGCACCGCCATCGGGATCGAGTTGAGCCCGACGGTGAGCCGGACGTCGAGCCGGGCGGCCAGCGCGCCGACGGCGGCCACGAACCGCTCCCACTGCAGGTCCGGCTCGGGGCCGCTGAGCAGCAGGAACGGGGTCTCGTCGTCGTCGTGCAGCAGGTGCACCTCCAGCTTGGGGGCGTCGTAGTCCTCCCAGTGGTCCTCGACGAAGGTCATCGGGGGGCGCCGGGACCGGTAGTCGTAGAGCTGGTCGACGTCGAAGCTGGCGACCGGGCGCGCGTCGAGGGAGGAGAACAGCTGCTCGCGGGCCAGCCGGGTGGCGCTTCCGGCGTCGACGAAGCCGGTGAGGGCCTGGATCAGGACCAGTTGTCCGAGTTCGGGCAGATCGTCGGAGAGCTCGTAGAGCTCGTGTGGGTCGAGCACCGGTGCGGACCTCCCTGGGATGGCGCGTACGGGACCGTGACGCGCACGGCTCCCGGTTCGGGCAACGTACCCGCCATCCTCGTGCATTCCTGCGTCGGGCGGTCCCGCGTGAGATCCATGATCACGATCAGGCAACGACCCCGGGGCGTCGGGTGGTCCGCGGCGGTGGGCCGGACGGGTGAGGGGGGATCGGTCGATCGGGGAGGCGGGGTGGCGGGGGCGGGGTCGCCCGGCTTCCGGGCGGTTGTCGCCCCGCCCGGTGCGCGTCGGTGCGTACCAGAGGTTCGTCCGGCCCGTCCGGTCCGCGCCGGGCCGTGGCAGCGGTCGACCGGGTGTCCGCATCGCGGGCCCGTCGGTGTGGCGATGGCCACTCTGTGAGCCTGGGTTATCCCGGTATGACCTGCCTAGCCTCGTCGGATGCGTGACGACGGCATCCTCGACGACCAGTGCGGCCCTGAAGCGGCGGCGGACCGTTCGGACGTTTTCCCCTCGCCCGAACGGCCACCCACCACCATTGCCGGAGGCGCGCGCCCCGGGCGCCTCCGGAGTTCCCTCGCTGGCCTGATTCGTACCCGCTGCGGGTGGCTGCGTAACCTTCCGATCCCGAACGGACCGGCGGACCGGCCGGTGGCCGACGGCCCCGACCGCGTCGGCCCGGCGCTCCGGGGTGGCCGGGCGGGGGTGGCCGTTGCCGCCGGCGTGGTCTGCTGCCTGGGCCTGGCCGCCCTCGCTGAGGTCCGGGAGGGGGCAACGGACACCGGACGGACCGCGCCCCTCGCCACCGACGTGGACGTCGCCCGGCGCGCCGCCGCCGAGGCCGCCTCCCGGTCGCTGGACCGCGCGCCCGTCCCGCCGCTCGCGCCCTCGGGGAGCCCCGTGCCTGCCGCCTCGCCGTCGGCCAGCGTTTCGCCGGGCGCCGCCTCGCCGGCCGCTGCCTCGCCGTCGGCCAGCCGGAAGCGGGCCGCGCCGAAGCAGCCCGCCGACCCCGCGCCGGTGGCCGGCCTGACGAAGGCGCAGATGGCGAACGCGAAGGTGATCGTGCGGACCGGCCGCGAGCTGGGCTTCCCCCGGCAGGGGCTGGTCATCGCGGTGGCCACCGCGATGCAGGAGAGCAACCTCTACAACGTCGCCAGCGGGGTGTTGCCCGAGTCGCAGGAGTACCCGCACCAGGGCATCGGCTGGGATCACGACTCGGTCGGGCTGTTCCAGCAGCGCGCCAGCAGCGGCTGGGGTGAGGTGGGGCAGCTGATGGACCCCGCGTTCGCCACCCGGCAGTTCCTCACCGCCCTCGCGGAGATCCCGGGCTGGGAGGACCTGCCGCTGACGGTCGCGGCCCAGTCCGTGCAGATCTCCGCATACCCGGACCTCTACGCGCAGCACGAGGGGCGGGCCGCGGAGGTGGTCGACGCCTTCCTGTCCGCCGGGATGTGACCCCGGACCTTCCCGGAGGTGCCCCGCGGGACGGCCCGGAGGTGCCCCGCCTGGCCCCGCACCGGCCACAGTGGACGATTGGCGTTTGCCGGGACAGGGTACACATGACGGGGGACGACAACCCGACAGGAGGACGACATGTCAGCACTGGTGCAGCGGCTCACCCGGTTCCTCCGGTCGCCGCAGGGGCAGCAGATCGTGGACCGGGGCCGCCGTGAGCTGGCCAAGCCGGAGACGCAGCGCAAGTTGAAGCAGCTCGCCTCCCGCCTGTCCAGCCGGCGCTGACGCCGCCGTACCGTCCGTCACCGACCCCGGGAGCCTCCGTGACCGACTCCGCCCCCGTCGACGGCCAGCCCACCGTTCCCCTGCCGGTCCCGCCGCTTCCGGGACCCCCGGCACCGCCGGAGGCGGCACCGGGGGTCCCGTCGGTCGCCGCCGAGGAGGCCCCGGAGGTGCCGCCGGCCCGGCTCTGGGACCGCATGCGGGAGGACCCGCAGTACGCGCCGGAACACCTGGCCCTGGAGGCGGTGCGCCGCCTCGGGCCCGAAGCGGCCCGGTGGGCCGCCCGCGCGCGGGCGGAGCGGCCGGGCGCCCCGACGGAGGAGCTGGCCGAGCAGGCGGTCCGCCGGTTCGTCAACCGGGCCCGGCTCTCCGGGGCGGTCTCCGGCGCGGCCGGGCTCCCCGGCGCGGTGATCGACATCGGGGTGCTCGCCTGGACCCAGGCGCGGATGGTCCTGCACATCGCGGCGGCGCACGGGATCGACCCGACGCACCCGGACCGGGCCACCGACCTGCTGGTGCTGCAGAAGGTGCACAAGGTCGCCGAGACCGCCCGCCTGGCGCTGGGGGTGGCCGCCGGGCGGGAGCGCGCCGGTGCGCTCTTCGGCTCGGGCGGGCAGGCCGCGCTCGGCAAGGTGATGGTGCAGCTGGGCGTCCGGCTGGCCCAGATGGCCGGGGTCCGCGCGGCGAAGCGGATCTTCGCCAAGGTGATTCCGGGGGCCGCGATCATCCTCGGCACCTGGGTGAACTCGTCGGCGACCAAGGATCTGGCCGAGCGGTCACGGCAGCTCTACCGCAGCATGGGCCCGGCCGGGGGCGTCCCCCGGCCCCGCTGACCGGGCGCCGCTGACCCGGCTCCAGACCGGGCCACGTCAGTCGAAGCCGGCGGCGCTCCAGGTCACGTCGGCCAGCCGACCCTGGCCGGCGACGTTGGGGTGGAACCAGTCCAGCGCGTTGACCAGGTCGAGGGTGAAGCGGACGCGGTGCACCGCCCCGCCGTCGTAGCGGCACCGCGAGCCGTACGCCCGGCAGGCCGACTTCAACTGGGCGTTGTACGCGTCGATGCGGTCCCGCACCTTCGCCCGTCGCGTCACGTCGCCGGGCGCGGTCGAGGTCGCGTCGGCCAGCAGCGCGGGGCACACCCCGTGCCCCCACGCCCGCACCGCCCGGGAGTCGGTGTGCCCGACCTCCCAGAGCCGGTACAGGTCGGGGACGCTGACCACCAGCACCCGTGCCTTGGGGCGGCCCTTGCGCAGCACCCGCAGCCCCTCGTCCACCTGCTTGCGGAACGTCGCCGCGGAGGTCATCGCGTCGACGTCGTCGCGGCACGCGTCGTTCGCGCCGATCAGCACCGTCACGTAGTCGGCGCGGTCGCGGACGGCCGCCTCGGCCTGCCCGGCCAGCGCCGCGGCCAGCGCGCCCGGCTTGGCGTGGTTGTGCGCCGCGCCGCGCAGCTTGGGGTCGCGGTCGAGCAGCCGCTGGTAGTGGCTGTCCACCCGCAGCCCGTCACCGGTGGACCAGGAGTTGCGCTCGCACGAGCTGAGCATCAGGCAGGAGCCGAAGCCGGTGCTGATCGAGTCGCCGAGGGCGGCCATCACGGCCGGCGTGCCCGGGGCCGGTGACCCGCCCGACGGCCGGGGGCTGGCCTCGCCGCCGCTCTCGCAGGCGAGCGCGACCAGGGCCAGCAGGCAGGCGACGGCGGCGACCCAGCGTCGAGGCATCTTCCCCAGTCCCGCTTCCCCAGTCCCGTTGTCCCGTCGCGTGGCGGAGTGCGACAGTCAGCCAACCCTACGTGCGCCACCGGCGCGGGCGGTGGCCTGCTGTCGGCTTTCCGGCACTCGACGGCCCGGACGTTCCCGCGTGTGGTATTCGGCTCGGCCGCGCCCCGGTGCCCGGTTAACCGGGCCGATCGGGGGTAGCTCGCAGGGATGACGAGATCGCAGCCCCGCCGCGCCCGCGGCACCGTGGGCCACGCGTACAGCGCGTTGAACCTCCGCCTCGTGCTCGCCGGCTTCGGGCTCGTGACCATGGTGATCTTCGCCGTGCTGGCGGTGTGGGCCGACGTGGGGTGGCTCGGCGTCGTCTGCGCGTTCCTCGCGGTCGTGGCCGCGGTCGACCTGGTCGTCATCCAGCGCCGCCGTGCCGTGCGCCGCCGGGAATCCCCGGGCGCGCGGCACTCGCTGTTCGAGTGACAGGAGTACGAGATGTCCATCGCCACCACCAACCCCGCCACCGGACAGGTGCTCAAGTCGTACGACCCCATGTCGGACGCGCAGCTCGACGCCGCCATCGGGCAGGCCGACCTGGCGTTTGCGGACCTGCGCCGGACCACCGTCGCCCAGCGGGGCCGGTGGCTGACCGCCGCCGCCGACCTGCTCGACGCCGAGCGCGACGAGACCGCCCGGCTGATGACCACGGAGATGGGCAAGACGTACGCCGCCGCGCAGGCCGAGGTCACCAAGTGCGCTTCGGCGTGCCGGTTCTACGCCGCCCACGCCGAGCGGATGCTCGCCGACGAGCCCGCCGACGCCCGCGCCGTGAAGGCCGCCCGCGCCTTCGTGCGGTACCAGCCGCTCGGGCCGGTGCTGGCGGTGATGCCGTGGAACTTCCCGCTCTGGCAGGTCATGCGGTTCGCCGCGCCGGCCCTGATGGCCGGCAACACCGGCCTGCTCAAGCACGCCTCGAACGTGCCGCAGACCGCCCTGTACCTGGAGGACCTGTTTCGGCGCGCCGGCTTCGGTGACGGGTGCTTCACCACCCTGCTGGTCGGCTCGGACGCCGTCGACCGGATCCTGCGCGACCCCCGGGTACGCGCCGCGACCCTGACCGGCAGCGAGGGCGCCGGCCGGTCCATCGCCCAGATCGCCGGCCGGGAGCTGAAGAAGACCGTGCTGGAGCTGGGCGGCAGCGACCCGTTCGTGGTGATGCCGTCGGCCGACCTGGACCGGGCGGCCGAGGTCGCCACCACCGCCCGGTGCCAGAACAACGGCCAGTCCTGCATCGCCGCCAAGCGGTTCATCGTGCACACCGACGTCTTCGACGCGTTCGCGCAGCGGTTCGCCGCGAACATGGCCGCGCTGCGGGTCGGCGACCCGATGGACCCCGCCACCGACGTCGGCCCGCTGGCCAGCGAACGCGGCCGCGACGAGATCCACGCCCAGGTCCGCGACGCGGTCGAGCGGGGCGCCACCGTCCTGTGCGGCGGCGAGAAGCCGGCCGGGGAGGGCTGGTTCTACCCGCCGACCGTGGTCACCGACCTGCGGCCGGAGATGCGGATGTGGTGGGAGGAGGTGTTCGGGCCGGTCGCGGGGCTGTTCCGGGTGTCGTCGTACGCCGAGGCGGTCGAGGTGGCCAACGGGACCGCCTTCGGCCTCGGCGCGAACGCCTGGACCAGCGATCCGCAGGAGCAGGAGCGCTTCGCCACCGACCTGGACGCCGGCAACGTCTTCGTCAACGGGATGACCACCTCCTTCCCCGAGCTGCCGTTCGGCGGTGTGAAGAACTCCGGGTACGGCCGCGAGCTGTCCGCGCTGGGCATGCGCGAGTTCTGCAACACCAAGACCGTCTGGATGGGGCGGGGCGAGGCGACGGCCGGCGCCGGGGCGCACGCCGAGTAGCGCAGGCGGCTTGTCAAGAAGGGGCCCCTGCTCTACCGAATGCGTCAACAGGGGGCCCTTCCTTGCGCCGAAACTGCGGGCCGTGTGACCGGTGCGCGCCGGGTGGGGTCCTAGGCTCGTACCCCATGGAGTCCCTGTTCGAGGTCGTCGTCTTCCTCGCCATCGCGACGCTCGGCGCGGCGCTGGCCCGCAGGCTCGGGCTGCTCGCGCCGATCCTGCTCGTGGTGGTCGGCCTCGCGCTCTCCTTCGTGCCCGGCTTCCCCCAGGTCCGGCTGGAACCGGACCTGGTGCTGGTGGGCATCCTGCCGCCGCTGCTGTACGTGGCGGCCCTGGAGACGTCGGTGCCGGCGTTCAGGCGCAACCTGCGGCCGATCCTGCTGCTCGCCGTCGGGCTGGTGATCTTCACCGCGTTCGCGGTCGGCCTCGTGGTGCATCTGCTGCTGCCGGCGGTGCCGTTCGCCGTCTGCCTGGCCCTCGGCGCGGTGGTCGCCCCGCCGGACGCGGTCGCGGCTACCGCCGTGGCCCGCCGGATCGGCCTGCCCCGCCGGGTGGTGACCATCCTGGAGGGCGAGAGCCTGATCAACGACGCCACCGCGCTGGTGCTGCTGCGGGTGGCCACCATGGCGACGGTCGGCACCTCGGTCGGGGTCCGCGACGTGGCCTGGGAGGTGCTGATCGCCACCGGCGGCGGCATCGTGATGGGCCTGCTCGGGGTGGTGGTCTTCGGGTTCCTGCACAAGCGGATCACCGACCCGCTGCTGGACAACGCGGTGTCGCTGATCGTGCCGTTCGCGGTGGTCTTCGCCGCCGAGGAGATCCACGCCTCCGGGGTGGTCGCCGTGGTGGTAACCGGGCTCGGGATCGGGCACAAGATGCCGCTGCTGATGTCGGCGGCGTCCCGGCTGCAGATCGGTGCGTTCTGGCGGCTGGTCCGGTTCCTGCTGGAGGGGCTGGTCTTCCTGCTGGTCGGCCTCCAACTGCGCGAGGTGCTGCGGGACTTGGACGAGCCGCTGGGCTTCCTCGCCGCCATCACCGGCGCGGTGCTGCTCACCGTCTTCGTGACCCGGTTCGTCTGGCTCTTCCCGGCCACCTACCTGGCCCGCCTGGTGCCCCGGGTGCGGCAGCGGGACCCGGCCCCGCCGGTGAAGTTCCCCATCGTCATCGGCTGGGCCGGGATGCGGGGGGTGGTCACCCTGGCCGCCGCGCTGGCCCTGCCGCTGACCCTCGCGCAGGACCGCCCCTATCCCCGGCAGCTGTTCATCTGGCTGGCCTTCGCGGTGATCGTGGTGACGCTGGTCGGCCAGGGCGCGACCCTGCCGGCGGTGGCGCGCCGGCTGAAGCTGCCGCCGGACGACCCGGTGCAGGACGCGCTCTCGGCCGCGGGCGTCCAGCAGCAGGCCAGCCGCGCCGCCCGGGAGCGGCTCGACGAGCTGGCCGAGTCGGCGCCGACGGCGGTCGTGGAGCGGCTGCGCCGGGTGTCGCAGGAGCGCACCAACCTGGCGTGGGAGCGGCTCGGCGGCACCGAGCGGGAGACGCCGTCGCAGGCGTACGGTCGGCTGCGGCAGGAGATGATCGACGCGGAGCGGGAGGTGTTCCGGGCCGCCCGCGACTCCGGCCGGATACCCGAGGAGGCGCTGGTGCAGGCGTACTTCGACCTGGACCTGGAGGAGTCGCTGCTGCGGCGGAAGGGTGAGTCATGAGCTGCGAGCACCTGACGGAGGCGGGCACGGCCGAGCCTCGGACCACGACCCAGTGCCCGGACTGCGTTGCCGTCGGCAACGACGACTGGGTGCACCTGCGGTCCTGCCTGACCTGCGGGCACGTGGGCTGCTGCGACTCGTCGCCGTACCAGCACGCGTCGAAGCACTTCGCGGCCACCGGCCACCCCGTGATGCGGTCGATCCAGCCGGGGGAGGCGTGGCGCTGGTGCTTCGTCGACGAGGAGATCGGCTGAGCCCACGTCGCAGGTGAGGTGGAGCGCACGGGCTCCGGGCACAGTGGACGGTCGGCCGGCCGACGTGGCTCGTATGACGCAGCCGCTATGCGCGGATCGACCGGACCCGATCTAATATCGACGCACATCGATGATGGCGGCGGCTGCCGCCGTGACATCCGAGGAGTGCGTGTGATCCGACGACAACTGCTGCGTACGGCGGGAGCCGTGGTCGCGGCCGTCCTGGCCGCCGCCGGCGTGCTGGCCGCGACCGCCACCAGCGCCTCCGCCGTCCGCACCGTCTACTACGACGCGAGCCGGGCCGGCGAGTTCCGCACCAACTTCGACCAGGCCGCCCAGATCTGGAACAGCAACGTCAGCACCGTCCGGCTGCTGCCCGCCACCCCCGGCAACATCACCATCTACGTCGACAACGGCTGGCCCCGGGCGCAGACGACCTCGCTCGGCAACGGGCGGGTGTGGATGGGCTGGGAGGCGGTGAACCAGGGCTACGACCGGACCCGGATCGCCACCCACGAGATCGGCCACATCCTCGGCCTGCCCGACAAGCGCACCGGCCTCTGCTCCGACCTGATGTCGGGCAGCAGCGCGCCGGTGTCCTGCACCAACGCGATCCCCAGCGCCGCCGAGGCGTCCCGGGTCAACCAGCTCTTCGCCGGCCGCCTCGCCGCCTCGGCGACCGCCGGGAAGACGTACGTCTGGAACGGCGACGACACCGGCGGCGAGATCACGCCGAACGTCGTCGGCGGCGTCACCGCCTCGGAGAACTACTCCTTCCTGGTCTACAGCTCCGGCTGCACCGCATCGCTGATCAAGGCCAACTGGGTGGTCACCGCGAAGCACTGCCCGACGCCGGCCACGGTGCGGGTGGGCAGCACCAACCGCACCAGCGGCGGCACCGTCGTCGGGGTGAGCCGGGCGGTCAACCACCCCACCATCGACGTGAAGCTGTTCCAGCTCGCCAGCTCGGTCAGCTACGCGCCGGCCCCGATCCCGACCACCTCGGGCGCGGTCGGCACGGCCACCCGGATCATCGGCTGGGGCCAGACCTGCCCGACCCAGGGCTGCGGCTCCGCGCCGACGGTGGCCCGCGAGCTGGACACCTCGATCGTGGCCGACAGCCGGTGCAGCGGCATCAACGCCACGTACGAGATCTGCACCAACAACACCGGCGGCGTCGCCGGGGCCTGCTACGGCGACTCGGGCGGCCCGCAGGTGCGCAAGGTCAACGGGGTGTGGAACCTGATCGGCGCGACCAGCCGGGCCGGGAACAACAACCCGACCTGCGCCACCGGCCCGTCCATCTACGGTGACCTGCCGTCGATCCGCTCCTGGATCAACACGCAGGTCGGCGGCCTGCCCGCCTGATCCGGAGCACCACCTGCCGGCCGGAACACCGAAAGGGGTGGTCTCCCACGCGGGAGGCCACCCCTTTCCGGCAGAACGGGTCAGGACAGGGCGCAGGGCGAACCGTTGACCGTGACCAGGCCCGGTGCCGGGTTCGCGCCGCCGGCCGTGGTCGCGTTGAAGCCGAACGTCGTGCTGCCGCCCGGGTCGATCCGGGCGTTGTACGACTCGTTCTTGGCCGTCACGGTGGCCCCGGACTGGGTCACCTTCGCCATCCACGCCTCCCGCACCTTCTGGTCACCGGTGAAGGCGAACCTTGCGGTCCAGCCGTTCACCACGGCGGTGCCGGAGTTGCGGATGGTCACCTGGGCGGTGAACCCGGTGCCGCCGTGCCAGGTGCCGTAGTTGTCGTACGACACCGAGCAGGTGGGCGCCGGCACGGCCGCCGCGTCGTCCTGGTCGGCGAGGAACGAGGCCAGCCAGGTCAGCGCCGAGTTCCAGTTGATCGCGATCTCGTTCGTCGAGTACGAGTTGATGTCGTCGACATAGCAGAACATCGGCTTGCAGCCGGCGAGCAGGTTCGACGAGAACGGGTCCTGGAGGCCGGCGTTGGCGCCACCGGCGAGGGAACCGGCGGGCGGGTTGGGCGAAGCGGGGTCGAACTGGTTGGCGTACATCCGGCTGTGCTGGTTGCGCGCGGCGTGCTCGCCCCACCCGGTCACGTACGAGATGTTGAGCGCGTTGCGGCCGAACAGGTAGTCCGCCGCCTGCACGGCCCCGTCGCGGTACTTCGCGTCGCGGGTCAGGTCGAAGGCGGTGCCCAGCACGACCGCGTTGTTGGTGATGTTGCCGTTGGCGCCCCAGAAGTAGCTGTTGGCGTCGCCGGGCATCGGCAGCCCGTACGCCTGGCCGGCGGCGATCTCCAGGTAACGGTCGGCGGCTGCGGTCACCGAGGCGCGCACCCGGTTGCGCTCGGCGGTCGGCAGGCCACTGGGAACGGTGGCCAGGTCGAGCCGGCCCAGCGCGGCGACGCCCTGCCAGCCGAAGCCCTGGTCGCCGAAGACCGCGCCGGTGTGGTGCTTCGAGGCGGTCAGGTCGGTCAGGTACGCGGCCTCGCCGGTGGTCAGGAACAGCTCGGCCGCGGCCCAGTAGAACTCGTCGCTGACGTCGACGTCGTCGTACGTGCCGCCGCCGGTGCCGTCGGTGGGGCTGGCGTAGCTCGCCGGGTGGGCCTTGGCCGCCGCGTACGCGGTCTTCGCGGCGGTGCCGCAGCGGGTGGCGAACGCCGCGTCGTACGGGGCGAACAGCCGGGCGCACTGGGCGGCGACGGCGGCCAGGTTGAGCGTGGCGGCCGTGGACGGCGGGTGCAGCTCGCGCGGCTGCGGGTCGGCGGCCGGGTCGAGCGGCAGGCCCGTCCAGTTCTTGTCGTGGATCTTGTGGTGGGCCATCCCGGCCAGCGGCTTGCCGGCCGGCACCTGCATGCGCAGCAGGAACTCCAGCTCCCAGCGGGCCTCGTCGAGGATGTCCGGCACGGCGTTGCCGCGTTCGGGCACCCGCAGGGTGCTGTCGCCCAGCGCCGCGCCGGCGTCGGCGGTGGCCGCCGTCTTGGTCCGCTCGAAGGTGTTCAGCAGCTGGTAGGTGGCGATGCCGCCGTTGACCACGTACTTGCCGTGGTCGCCCGCGTCGTACCAGCCGCCGCGCACGTCCAGGGAGTAGTCGCAGACCCCCGGCTGGCAGGGCACGCTGGTGTCGCCCTGGTTGGGGGCGACGCCGAGGTGGCCGGCGGCGCGGGCGTACTCCTCGCCGACCAGGTCGCCGTCGATGGCGATGCCGCTGCGCTGGATGTAGAAGAACTGGAGGGCGTCGCTGCGCAGCTTGTCGTAGAGGGTGCCGGAGATGTCGAACGGGTGGCTGGTCTCGCCGTCGGCGACGAGCGTGTAGCCGGTGCCCGGCGTCCGGTACGACGAGAAGTCGATGGTCTGCACGTTCTGCCCGGACGCCTCGTCGACCCCGCGTGGCTTGCTCTGCCCGCTGGCCACCACCGCGCCGGCGGCGGAGCGCAGCTGCCAGGCGAACGGGGTGGTGGCCTCGGTGACCACGGTGGCGCTCTTCGGCCCGCCCGGCAGGTAGCCGACCTGGTTGACCCGCACCCGGGGGCCGGTGTCCGGCTCGTACGGCTCCGGCGGCTCGCCGCCGCGCAGCGAGACGTTGTCCAGGCAGATGGTCTGCTCGGCGGCGGCCCCGCCGACCTGGAAGATGATCTGCGCGCTCGGGTTGTCCTCGCTCGCGGTGAACGTCTTGGTGAAGTGCGCGCTGGTGCCGGTGGCGGCGGCGTCCACGCTGGCGTACTGCGTGTAGGGGGCGGCCCCGAGCTGGAGCACGGCCTTGACGTTCGCCCCGGGGGTGGCGGTGATGTCGAAGGACAGCTCGTATTCGGCGCCGGCGGTCAGCGGCACGGCGTCCTCGCCGATGCCGGCGTCCCACGGGTTGGCCAGCCCGCCGGCCACGGTGGCGCAGAGCCGGCCGTCGGTCACCCCGAGCGGGCCGGTGCCGTACGAGAACCAGGGGGAGACGCCCTCGCTGAAGTCGCCGTTCTTCAGCTGCTCGGGGGCGTCCGGTGGGACCTCGGCGTGGGCCACGCCGGCGGTGGTGCCGGTGAGGGCCAGGGTGGTCGCCGCGGCGAGTGCCGCGAGGCGGCGTCGACGTCGTCGGGATGGCGTCACGGGGGATCCTTCCGGGGGACGGGGCTGCACCGATGCTGGGAGCGCTCCCACTATCGACCTGATATTTCCAGCGGGTGTCTGCCGTGTCAATTGAGGTCGCTGAATAAGATTGGGTCGGCCCGGCCCGTCGCGTGAGATTCGCCGCGCCACGCGGCGTCGTCGCGATCTCCTAGAGACAACTGCGCCCTCCAACTGGCAGGCTGCGTGCCATGACCCTGAAGCTGCGTTCCGTCGGGGCGAGCGACCGCGGGCTGATCCGCAGCGGCAACCAGGACGCCCTGCACTCCGGCACCTGGCTCGTCGCCGTCGCCGACGGCATGGGCGGGATGGCCGCCGGCGACCTGGCCAGCCGCATCGCGATCGACGCGGTCGGACCCCTGGACCTGGCCACACCCGAGGACGCCCTCGTCGCCGCCCTGCAGAGCGGCATCGAGCAGGCGACCGCGCAGATCGCCCAGGCGGTGCGCGAGGACCCCGAGCGGCAGGGCATGGGCACCACCCTGACCGCCCTGCTCTTCGCCCGCACCGGAAGCGCCCTCGCCCTCGCCCACGTCGGCGACTCCCGCGCCTACCTCTACCGGGAGGGGGTGCTCAAGCAGATCACCCGGGACGACACCTTCGTGCAGATGCTCGTCGACCAGGGCCTGATCACCCCCGACCAGGCCGCGAGCCACCCCCGCCGGGCCGTGGTCACCCAGGCGTTGCAGGGCGGGGAGGTCTCCCCGACGTACGCGACGATGGTGCCCCGGGCCGGCGACCGCTGGCTGCTGTGCAGCGACGGCCTGTCCAACGTGGTCCGTCCGGACACCCTCGCCGAGGTGCTGGCCGGGCACCCGGACCGGGACGGGTGCGCCCGGCGGCTGATCGACCTGGCGCTGCGCGCCGGCGGCCCCGACAACGTCACCGTCGTCATCGCCGACGTGGTCGCCGAGATCATCCGGGTGATGGGTCTGCGCTGGGCGGTCGAGGACTGCTTCGAGACCGCGAAGTCCGACTGCGGACTCGACCACTACGAAGTCCGCACCTGGGACGCCTCACAGCCCTCTCACAATGACTGACAAGGCCATCGCTGACAGTGCAGAACATGCGGGGTACTC
>NZ_JBHUVA010000017.1:0-98443 GCF_042670805.1 Micromonospora sp. NPDC057141
GGCCCCGCGTGCTGCGGGGCCGGCCCGGCCGGTGCGTCAGGAGCGTGCTGACCCGAGGGCCCAGCAGCCGAGGGTCAGCAGTCGAAGTACATCGCGAACTCGTGCGGGGTCGGGCGCAGGCGCACCGGGTCGACCTCGTTGGCCCGCTTCCACTCCACCCAGGTGGAGATCAGGTCCGGCGTGAAGACGCCGCCGTCGAGCAGGTACTCGTGGTCGGCCTCAAGGGCGTCGAGCACCTCGGGCAACGAGCCCGGAACCTGCTTGACCGAGCCCCACTCCTCCGGCGGCAGGTCGTACAGGTCCTTGTCGATCGGCGCCGGCGGCTCGATCTTGCTCTTGATGCCGTCGAGGCCCGCCATCATCATGGCCGAGAAGGCGAGGTACGGGTTGCTCGACGGGTCCGGCACGCGGAACTCGACCCGCTTGGCCTTCGCGTTGCTGCCGGTCACCGGGATGCGGGTGCAGGCGGAGCGGTTGCGCTGCGAGTAGACCAGGTTGACCGGGGCCTCGTAGCCGGGCACCAGGCGACGGTACGAGTTGACCGTCGGGTTGGTGAACGCCAGCAGCGACGGGGCGTGGTGCAGCAGGCCGCCGATGTACCAGCGGGCGGTGTCCGACAGGCCGGCGTAGCCGGTCTCGTCGTAGAACAGCGGCTCGCCGTTCAGCCACAGGCTCTGGTGGGTGTGCATGCCCGAGCCGTTGTCGCCGAAGAGCGGCTTCGGCATGAACGTCGCCGTCTTGCCGTTGGCCCAGGCCTCGTTCTTGATCAGGTACTTGAAGAGCTGGAGTTGGTCGGCCGAGTGCAGCAGGGTGGAGAACCTGTAGTTGATCTCCGACTGGCCGGCGGTGCCGACCTCGTGGTGCGAGCGCTCCACGGTGAAGCCGGCGTCGACCAGGCGGCGGACCATGCTGTCGCGCAGGTCGGCGTAGTGGTCGACCGGCGGCACCGGGAAGTACCCGCCCTTGTACGCGGTCTTGTAGCCGCGGTTGCCGCCCTCCTCCTCGCGGCCGGTGTTCCAGGCGCCCTCGATCGAGTCGATGTAGTAGAACGACTGGTTGGCCGAGGTCTGGTGGCGGATCGAGTCGAAGATGTAGAACTCCGCCTCGGCGCCGAAGTAGGCGGTGTCGGCGATGCCGCTCGCGGCGAGGTACGCCTCGGCCTTCTTCGCCACGTTCCGCGGGTCCCGGGAGTAGGCCTCGCGGGTGAACGGGTCGTGGATGAAGAAGTTGAGCGCGAGGGTCTTCTGCGCGCGGAAGGGGTCGATGAAGGCGCTTGCGACGTCCGGGAGCAGGAGCATGTCCGACTCGTGGATCGCCTGGAAGCCGCGGATCGACGACCCGTCGAAGGCGAGGCCGTCGTTGAAGACGCTGTCGTCGAAGGACTCCACCGGCAGGTTGAAGTGCTGCATCACGCCGGGCAGGTCACAGAAACGTACGTCGACGAACTTCACGTCCTCGTTCTTGAGGTATCGCAGCAGTTCCTCGGGATTGGCGAACACACGTCCTCCTGGCACGTCCACGGGTGGCTGGCTGTTGGCGACGCTATGACCGTGCGGTTGCCCGGCCGTATCTGCTGTGTTTCTGTCGTGTTACGTCGCTCGCGCTGCGTCATAAGCGCCGGTCAGTCGCCGTCGGATGTCCGTTCGGATGATACCCGGCGCGGCGATGTGTTGCAGATCGACACCCTTTGTCTGGTTTGGCGGCGGGTGTGGTTCCGGCCACGTTCGCGCCCCTGACTACCCTTGGCGGTCGTGACCATGCCGCAGCCCCCCGCGCCGCCCGCCGCCGACCCCGCATTCGCGCCGCCCACCCTGGGCCGCCGCTTCGGCGCGTTGGTGATCGACTGGGTGCTCTGCCTGCTGGTGTCCAACTTCTTCGCCGACCCGGTCCGCGACGGCTGGGCCCCCGTCGCGGTGCTGATCGTCGAGTACGGCTTCTTCCTCGGCCTGTTCGCCCAGACCCCCGGCATGTACGTCACCCGGATCCGCTGCCTCTCCTGGGCCGACGGCGGCCGGATCGGCCTGGCCCGGGCGCTGCTGCGCGGCCTCCTGCTGGCTCTGGTGGTCCCTGCCCTGATCATGGACGAGCACCGTCGCGGCCTGCACGACCGCCTCACCGGGTCGGTGATCGCCGCCGCCCCACGCGCCCGCTGAGAGACTGAGTCACCCAAGGGGCGGTCAGCGGCCCCGGGTCTGCCGGAACGCGCCACGCGCCGGGCGCATGTTCTTCGGGATCGCGCCCTTGGGCATCTGCGGGCGGGCGGTGAGCGCCTTGAGCCGCTTCTCGAGGGCGTTGACGTCCTTGCCGCTGAGAGCGCGCGGCAGCCGCATCAGCGTCATCCGCAGCTTGCGGATCGGCAGCTCACCCTCGCCCTGGCCGATCACGTAGTCGTGCAGCGGCGCGGAGCCGATCACCTTGGCCAGCCGCCGCTTCTCCTGCCCCAGCAGGCCGCGGACCCGCTGCGGGTTCCCCTCGGCCAGCAGGATCACGCCGGGACGGCCGATCACCAGGTGCACCATGTCCATCTGCGTGGTCGCGCTGACCGCCGGGGACACCCGCCAGTCGCCCCGCATGCTCTCCATGATCTGCGCCGCTGCGCCGGGCTGCCCCTCG
This sequence comes from Micromonospora sp. NPDC057141, assembly GCF_042670805.1. Taxonomy (NCBI): domain Bacteria; kingdom Bacillati; phylum Actinomycetota; class Actinomycetes; order Micromonosporales; family Micromonosporaceae; genus Micromonospora; species Micromonospora sp. NPDC057141. The sequence continues at coordinate 2,614 of NZ_JBHUVA010000017.1, forward strand.
GCGGCGTTCATCATCGCCTTGTTGGACCGCAGGTTGAGCACGATCAGCAGGGCGAGCAGGGCGAACAGGATGCCCAGCGGCAGCCAGAGCCAACCCCAGAGGAGCACCGCGACCACGGTCAGCGCGAGCGGGATCAGCACCGCGCCGGCGGCCAGCGGCGCGAACCACCGGTCCTGCTTGGCGGTGAACTTGAACACCATCCCGATCTGCTTCAGCCGCTGGCCGAACGAGACCTTCTCCTGGGGCTTCGCCATGCCGCAGAGTCTAGGTGGTCGCCGCCCGCCGCGTTGATCCGCGCCCGGGAGTCAGGGGCGGCGGGGCAGCACCGGGGCCGCCCGGCCCGTGCCGTGCCGCCCGTCGGTCGAGGATGCGCCCGCCTGCTCGTGGTATTCCTCCTCCACGTTCACCGCCCACACGTCGTGGCCGGCATCGTCGAGGATGTTCTCCACGGTCAGCATCGCCGTGAGCATCGAGTGGTCCTGGTTGTTGTACCGGTGCATGCCGTTGCGGCCCACCGGGTGCACGTTCGGCAGCGCCTCGGCCAGCCAGCCGCGCATGGTCTCCACGGCCTGCTCGTAGCCGGAGTCGTAGACCGGGTACGCCTTCGGCATCCGCACCACGTACCCGGCCGAGACCGCGCCGGGGCGGACCAGCCCGAGCGCCTCCAGCTCGGCCGTGCCCAGGGTCACCAGGTCGTCGTCGGCCGACTCCCACAGGTCGTCGCCCTCGTCGACGAAGTATTCCAGCCCGAGGCACGTGAACCCGTCCCGCACCAGGAACGGCGACCAGGAGCCGAAGTTCTGGATCCGACCCACCCGTACCCCCGGGGTGTGCACGTAGATCCAGTTGTCGGGGAACCCGGCGTCGGCCGGCACGACCAGCGCCACGGTGAGGAAGTCGCGGTGCCGCAGCGCGTCGGCGGCGGCCAGCACCGGCGGCGGCGCGGGCGGGTCCACGGCCCGCGCCAGCGCCGGCAGCGGCATGCTGGAGATCACGTGGTCGGCCTCGATGCGGCGCTCGCCGTCCGGGCCCGCCACGGTCACCGCGACCGCCCGGCCGCCGGCCCGGTGCACCCGCGTCACCGACGTGCCCATCGTCACCACCCCGTCGGCCTTCGCGACCAGCTCGGCGCAGCGCTCCCACATCATCCCCGGGCCGAGCTTCGGATACTGGAACTCCTCGATCAGGCTGGTGATGTCGGCGCGGGCCAGGCGGGGCAGCAGCGCGTTGCGCACCGCGCCGGCCAGGGACAGGTTGCGGATCCGCTGCGCCGCCCAGTCCGCCTGCAGCTCCGTGGCCGGGAAGCCCCAGACCTTCTCGGTGTACGTCTTGAAGAACATCCGGTACAGCCGGGTGCCGAAGCGGGCCGACACCCAGCCCTCGAAGTGACTCTGGTCCGCCGGTGGCCGCAGCCGCGCCCACAGGTACGACCCGACGCAGCGCACCGCCTCGACGACGCCCAGGTTGCCCAGCGCGTTGCCGGCCCGCAGCGGGTAGTCGAACAGCTTGCCCCGGTAGTGGATCCGGCTCATCCGGGGACGCAGCAGGAAGTCGCCGTCGGGCAGCACCTCGTGCCAGAACTCCTCGACCCGGGCCACCTTGGTGAAGAACCGGTGCCCGCCGATGTCGAACCGCCACCCGTCCCGCTCGACGGTGCGGCTGATCCCGCCCACGACGTCGTCGGTCTCCAGCACCTCCACGGGGGCGTTGCGTCGGGTCAGCTCGTACGCGGCGGTGAGGCCGGCGGGACCGGCGCCGATGATGACGGTGTGCGGCAGGGGCATGACTAAATTCACCATCATCGACGTATCGATGGCAATAGCCGCCCCGTTTGTTGGGACATCAGCCGAACAGGTGGATCTACCGCCCCGGGCGGCGGCGCTCAGGCGCGCACGGCCTCGCGGGCGTCGAGGGCCTGCCGGTAGAGCCGACCCGCCCGGTACGACGAACGCACCAGCGGCCCGCTCATCACCCCGGCGAAGCCGATCTCCTCGGCCTCCTCGCGCAGCTCCACGAACTCCTCCGGCTTCACCCACCGGGTCACCGGATGGTGCCGGGGCGACGGCCGCAGGTACTGCGTGATGGTGATCAGCTCGCAGCCGGCGTCGTGCAGGTCCCGCAGCGCCTGGGACACCTCGGCCCGCTCCTCGCCCATGCCGAGGATCAGGTTGCTCTTGGTGACGAGGCCGTCGGCGCGGGCCTGCCGGATCACGTCCAGCGAGCGCTCGTAGCGGAACGCCGGCCGGATCCGCTTGAAGATTCTCGGCACTGTCTCGACGTTGTGCGCCAGCACCTCCGGCCGCGACCCGAACACCTCGGCGAGCTGCTCGGGGACCGCGTTGAAGTCGGGGATCAGCAGCTCGACGCCGCAGCCCGGCTGCAGGGCGTGGATCTGGCGGACCGTCTCCGCGTACAGCCAGGCACCGCCGTCGGGCAGGTCGTCGCGGGCGACGCCGGTGATCGTCGCGTACCGCAGGCCCATCGACACCACCGACTCGGCGACCCGGCGCGGCTCGTCGGCGTCGAACTCGGCCGGCTTGCCCGTGTCGATCTGGCAGAAGTCGCAGCGCCGGGTGCACTGGTCGCCGCCGATGAGGAACGTGGCCTCCCGGTCCTCCCAGCACTCGTAGATGTTGGGGCAGCCGGCCTCCTGGCAGACGGTGTGCAGCCCCTCGCGCGAGACGAGCCCGCGCAGCTGGGTGTACTCCGGCCCCATCCTGGCCTTCACCTTGATCCACGGTGGCTTGCGTTCGATCGGCGTCTCGGCGTTGCGCGCCTCGATCCGCAGCAGGCGCCGCCCCTCCGGGGCGACCGTCGCGGTACGCGAGGCGGGGCTGGTCGTCGGCTGCTCGGTCGTCGTCGGCGTCGTCGACGCGGCGTGCTCGATCGTCACAAAACCGAGCCTACGCCCGACGGTGGCCGTCGATGAACGGGACGCGACGCCCGTCACCTCCCGTTCCCTGTGACGCCGCCCACCGCCGCAAAACCGCTTACCGCCCCACCGGCCCGGCTGGTAGCTTGCGGCGCAGAGCTGCGACGGAGCCGAGTAGCGCGCCGCCCCGCCAGTCCAGAGAGCCGCCGAACGCTGCGAGGCGGTCTGGCGCCGGCGCGCGAAGACCCTCCCGAGCTGCGGGAAGAACGGCGCCCTGTCACCCCGACACCCGCGCCCAGTAGAACCCGCCCGGCTGGCCCCGGTCATCAGGCGACGAACGAGGCCCCCGCATGCGGGGGCGAAGGTGTGGTGGCACCGCGAGGACCCGCTCGCCCACACCTCCCGGGGATCGCGTTGCGATCGATCGAGGAGGTAACCGCCGTGCAACGCATCCTGTCCACCCAGCTCCCCGCCCATGTCGGCGCGACCGTCCGGGTCGCCGGCTGGGTGCACCGCCGCCGGCTGCTCAAGTCGGTGGCGTTCCTGATCGTGCGGGACGCCGCCGGCCTGGTCCAGGTGGTGGCCACCGACCCGGCCGCCCGCGCGGCTGTCGGGGAACTCACCGAGGAGACCGTCGTCGAGGTCACCGCGACGGTGGTCGCGAACCCGGCGGCCCCCGCCGGGGTCGAGCTGACCCACCCGACGGTACGCCCGCTCGGCCCGCCCGCCGCCCCGCCCCCGTTCGACCTGTTCCGGCCGGCGCTGGCGGCGACCCTGCCCACCCAGCTCGACCACGCTCCCGTCGCGCTGCGCCACCCCATCAGGTCGGCGGCGTTGCGGGTGTCGGCGGCGGCGGTGGCCGGGTTCCGGGCCGCCCTCGACGCCCGCGACTTCGTGGAGATCCACACCCCGAAGGTGGTCGCCTCGTCCACCGAGAGCGGCGCGAACGTCTTCGCGCTGGACTGGTTCGGCCGGCCCGCGTACCTGGCGTAGTCGCCGCAGCTATACAAGCAGCTCATGGTCGGCGTCTTCGAGCGCGTGTACGAGGTCGGGCCGGTGTTCCGGGCCGAGCCGCACGACACCGCCCGGCACCTGGCCCAGTACACCTCCCTCGACGCGGAGCTGGGCTTCGTCGGCGACCATACCGACGTGATGGCCGTGCTGCGGGACACCCTCGCCGGGATGCTGGCGACCGTGGCGGAGCGGGCCGGCGCCGCGCTGGGCACGCTGGGCGTGACGGTGCCGCAGGTGCCGGCGCGGATCCCCGCCGTGCACTTCACCGAGGCGCTGGCCATCGCCGGCGCGCCGGCCGACGAACCGGACCTCGCCCCCGCCCACGAGCGGGCGCTGGGGGAGTGGGCCCGGCGTGAGCACGGCAGCGAGTTTGTCTTCGTCACCGGGTACCCGATGGCGAAGCGGCCCTTCCACACCCATCCCGACCCGGCGCGGCCGGCGTACTCGAACGGGTTCGACCTGCTCTTTCGCGGCCTTGAGCTGGTCACGGGCGGGCAGCGCCTGCACCGGCACGACGACTACCTGGCGGCGCTCGCGGCGCGCGGCGAGCCGGTCGAGCCGTACGCCGGCTACGTCGACGCGTTCCGGCACGGCATGCCGCCGCACGGCGGCTTCGCGATCGGTCTGGAACGCTTCGTCGCCCGCCTGGTCGGTGCCGCCAACGTCCGCGAGGTCACGGCCTTCCCCCGCGACCTGCACCGCCTCACCCCCTGACGACTGCGCTCCCTGCCGACTGCGCACCGCCTGGCGGCTACCTGGTGTGATGACTCGCCGACTTCGCGGCGAATGTGACCCCGGGTAACGTGCTGGGGCTCGTGGGGCGCGGCCACTCCGGCCGCGCCCCACGCCGAGGTCGCTGACCTGGCCCATCCTTGCCACCCCGCACGACCCGCTCCTGGCCCTTTGCTCTGCACCCATATACGCAACGGCCACCCTCGGTTACCGCTGCGTCGGCGGGTGCAGAGCAAAGGGGAGGGAACGGAGTGTGGGTGGGAAGAGGGCAGTCACCTTCAGTGATGGCGTCGCGGCCCGGGTGGGACCGCCGGTCCGTCAGCTCAGGCCGGGCCGAGCAGGTCCCAGGGGTTGCCGGCGATGTCGCGGAAGACGGCCACCCGGCCGTACGGCGCGGCGCGCGGCGGCCGGACGAACTCCACGCCCGCGTCGACGAGACGGCGGTGGGCGGCGTCGAAGTCGTCGACCCGTAGGAAGAAGCCGACCCGACCGGCGGTCTGGGCGCCGACCGCCGCCTCCTGCCGCTCGCCGTCGGCCCGGGCCAGCAGCAGGCCGGTCTGCGCGCCCGGCGGGCGGACCACCACCCACCGCTTCGGGCGGCCGTCGGTGGTCTCCGCCGGGGAGTCCTCGACCAGTTCGAAGCCGAGGACCTCGGTGAAGAAGGCGATTGCCGGGTCGTACTCGGCGACGACGAGGGTGACGAGCTCGATCCGCATCCCGCCGAGCCTAGAGCGTGACCAGGGCCTAGAGCGTGACCAGGGCCTAGAGCGTGACCAGGGCCTAGAGCGTGACCAGGGCCTAGAGCGTGACCAGGGTGGGCAGGTGGCGCTCCACCACCGGCAGCACGTCGGCGACGGTGACCGGGCGGCCCAGCTCCGCGGTGAGCGAGGTGACGCCGGCGTCGCGGATGCCGCAGGGCACGATCCGGTCGAAGTGGGCCAGGTCGCAGTCGCAGTTGATCGAGAAGCCGTGTTGGGTCACGCCCCGGGCGACCCGGATGCCGATGGCGGCGACCTTGCGGGCCGGGCCCCGGTCGTCCTCGGGCACCCAGACGCCGCTGCGCCCCGCGACCCGGTCGGCGGCGAGGCCGAACTCGGCGCAGACGTCGATCAGCAGCTGCTCGGTGCGGCGCACGTACGCGACGACGTCCACCGGGTCGGGCAGCTTCACGATCGGGTAGCCGACGAGCTGCCCCGGGCCGTGCCAGGTGATCTTTCCGCCCCGATCCACGTCGACGACGGGGGTGCCGTCCAGCGGCCGGTCCCACGGCTCGGTGCGCTTGCCGGCCGTGTAGACGCTCGGGTGCTCCAGCAGCAGCACCGTGTCGCCGCGCTCGCCGGACACCACCGCCTCGTGCAGCCGCCGCTGCTCGTCCCACGCGGCCTGGTAGTCGAGCACCCCTGCACGGAGGGCGGTCAGCCCCGGAATCGTCGCGGTCACGCCCACCAGCGTAGTCCCGTACCCGCCGGTCAGGCCGGTGGCACCCGCCACAGCCACACGTCGTCGACGCGCTGCGGGGGGCCGAGCAGAGCGGTGGCGGTGCGGCGCAGCGCGTCCTCGTCGAGGTCGTACTTCGGGCCGTGTACCCGGTCGGCGAGGACCACCACCTCGACCCCCCAGTACCGCAGGTCGGCCAGGGACAGCCGGATGCTGCCCTCGGTGACGATCGGGACGAGGCCGGTGCGGCCGGCCTGGTCCATCAGCGTGTCGAAGGTGCGCGGCGGCGGCCCGATCCGGCCCCGCCCGTCCGGGCCGCCGGGGCCGAGGAAGAACCCCGCCGGGATGCGGAACTCACCCTGCCGGTGGGCGAGCGCGTACGCCTGCCAGCGCTGCCCGTCCGGGGTCACGTCGAGGGTCAGCGGCAGCGGGGTGAGCGTCCCGCCCGGGGAGACGTACTCCTTCCAGGTGCCGGCGGTGACGAACGCCGGCACCGGCTCGCGGGCGCCGGTCAGCAGCGGCGTGGGCAGCAGCGGCAGCAGCGCCGCCGCGAGGCCGAGGCCCCAGGCGGTGCGCGCGGCCCGGCGGCGCGGCGGGTCGGCCCGCAGCCGGTCGACGGTGTACGCCAGCAGCGCCCCGAGCACCGGGGCCACGATCAGGGCCAGCCGGGCGGGCAGGGCGGCGTTGACCACCGGCAGGTCGTCGAGCAGCAGGAACGGCAGCGGAGTGTCGGTGTGCCGGCCGGCCCACTTGGCCCGGGGCCCCCAGGAGAGCACGGCGAAGACCACGGCGGTGCCGCCGAGGGCGGCGAGGGTGGCCCGCAGGGCCCGGTCCCGCCGCCACAGCCAGCCGAGGCAGACGGCGGCGAGCAGCAGCAGCGGCACCCCGAAGAACGAGTTCTCCTCGGTCGGGTTGGGCGCGAGCGAGGTGCCCAGCCCCGCCTCGCCTGCGAAGGACCGGCGTGGGTACGCCCCGTACGCGGCGATGTCCTCGGCGTGGATGACCGGGTCGAAGCCGGTGCCGTGGAAGCGCTGCGGGCCGGCGAAGTGCAGCCACAGCGGGTACGCCAGCAGCACCCCGGCGGTCAGCGCGGTCACGCCCAGCCCGCGCGTGAAGGCGGGCAGCGCCGCCCGCGCCCGTGCCCGCCGCTCGGGGTGCAGCGCCCAGACCGGCAGGAACACGCCGAGCGCGAGGGCGGTGAAGAACAGCCCCTCGGCGGCGATGGAGAAGGCGACCGCGACGGCGACGCCGAGCAGGAGACCGTTGCGCAGCCAGCGCCCCGGCTGGCGCAGCGCGAACACCCGCCACAGCAGCAGCGGCACCAGCCAGCCGGCGGTCCAGTTCAGGTGGGCGTTGGCGTGCGACACCATCCCGGGGGAGTACGCCACGAACAGCGCCCCGATGCCCGCCGCGAGCCGGCTGCGCACGAGCTGCCGGGACAGCAGCAGGTACCAGGCCAACGCGGTGGCGGCGAGGTTGAGCGTCAGGATCACCAGGAACGTCGCGGGCGGCCCGATCAGGTACGTCAGCGGCGCGAAGACCGCCGCGTACACGGTGATCGAGGTGTTGACCGCGAGGTTCACCCCGTCGGGGACGTTGATCAGGGTGGTGAAGAGCGGGTTCTGGCCGTGGGTCAGTGCGTGCCCGCCGAAGGCGAGCAGCCACTCGAACAGCGCCTGGTCGCTGGAGTTGACGGTGATCGCCCGCTGGTCGGGGCCCAGCCACAGCCCGCTGGTGACCCAGCCGGCGAGGGCCAGCGCGAGCAGCGCGAAGAGCGCGTCGGCGCGCCGGTCGTGGGAGCGGGCGGCGATGCCGGCTGCCGGTCCGGCGGCGGTGCTGCGGGCGGGCGTCGGTCCGGTGGCCGGGGGCGGGGAGGACGGCACGCAGCGGACGTTACCAACCGGACCTGGGCACGCCGGGGCGACACGGGCGCCGCGGGCGCGCGGCCGGTGGGCGACTGGCGGGTGACTGGCGGGTGGCCGGCGGCGCACACGTCGACGGTCGCGAATGTGTGACCGGCGACCATGTCGGCGGAGGGAAACACGGACGTAACGTCGCGGCAACTCGGAGGTGACTCAGTTCACAATCCGCGACAGGAGGTCACCGTGCGCCGCTCCACCACTCTGCTCACCCGGCTGGCCGGGGCGGTCGCCGGGGCCGCGGTCGCCGCGGCGGCCCTGGTCGCCGTCGCCGGGCCCGCCCGGGCCGCCACCCTCACCCAGGTCACCGGCTTCGGCTCCAACCCCGGAAACCTCACCATGTACGCCTACCGGCCCGACGGCCTCCCCGCAGGCGCGCCAGCCGTCGTCCTGCTGCACGGCTGCACCCAGAACGCCGCCGGCTACGTCGCCAACTCCGGCTGGCAGAAGTACGCCGACCAGTGGAAGTTCGCCCTGATCGTGCCGCAGCAGTCCAGCGCCAACCAGGCGCTGACCTGCTTCAACTGGTTCACCGAGGGCGACATCGCCCGGGGCCGGGGCGAGGCGGCGTCGATCGCGCAGATGGTCGGGTACGCGAAGAGCACGTACGGCCTCGACGGCAGCCGGATCGCCATCAGCGGGCTGTCGGCGGGCGGAGCGATGGTCTCGGTCATGCTCGCCGCGTACCCCGAGCTGTTCGCCGCCGGCTCGGTCATCGCCGGCGTGCCCTACCGCTGCTCCCCGCCGGCGGCCACCAGCACCTGCCAGTACAGCGGGGTCGACAAGACCCCCACCGCGTGGGGCGACCTCGTCCGCGCCGCGTACCCCGGGTACGCCGGCCGCCGCCCCCGGGTGGCGATCTGGCACGGCACCTCCGACAGCACCGTCGTGCCGGCCAACGCCGTAGAGTCGCGCGACCAGTGGACCGACGTCCTCGGCGTCGCGCAGACCCCCACCGGCACGGCGTCGCTGCCCGCCGGCACCAGCCTCGAGGTGTACGGCGACGACGCCGTCCGCCTCTACCGGGTCGCCGGGATGGGCCACGGCACCCCCGTCGACCCCGGCTCCGGCGCCGACCAGTGCGGCAGCGCGACGGCGTACTTCCTCGACACCATCTGCTCGACGTACCGCGACGCGCTCTTCTTCGGCCTCGACGGCGGCGGCGCGTCGCCGAGCCCGACCAGCCCGACCCCGACGGCCACCGCGTCGCCCACCCCCACCCCGACCGCCTCGCCGACCGCCTCGCCCACCCCGACCGCGTCGCCGACGTGCGTCACCGCCAGCAACTACGCCCACGTCGCCGCCGGCCGCGCGTACCAGTCGGGCGGCTACGCGTACGCGCTCGGCAGCAACCAGCGGCTGGGCCTCTACAACGTCTTCTACACGTCGACGCTGCGGCAGACCGCCCCCGGCTACTGGGTGCTCGGCTGCTGACCTGTTGTCAACAGGGGCCCCCTGCTATGCAGAAAGCGTTAACAGGGGGCCCTTCCTTTAGTCGTTGAGGGCGGCGTGCAGGGCGCTCGGCAGGTCCGGGTGGTGGTACGCGAAGCCGGCCCGGGTCAGCACGGCGGGCAGCACCCGGGCGCTGGTCAGCGCCTCCTGGGCGAAGCCGCCCAGGGCCACCCGCAGGGCCAGCGCCGGAATCGGCACGACCGCCGGGCGGCGCAGCTGGCGGGCCAACTCCCGGGTGAACTCCGCGTTGGTGACCGGTGCCGGGCCGACGGCGTTGACCGGCCCGGCGATGTCGTCGCGGTCCAGCAGGAAGCGCGCCGCGCGCAGCCAGTCGGCCATCGAGATCCACGGCAGCCACTGCCGCCCGCTGCCCAGCTTCCCGGCGATGCCCAGCCTGAACGGCAGCAGCTGCGGCTTGAGCAGCCCGCCGTCGCGGTGCAGCGGCAGCCCGGTGCGCAGCCGGACGACCCGCACCCCGGCGTCCTCGGCGGGCCGGCTGGCCGCCTCCCAGACCCGGCACACGTCGGCGAGGAAACCCTCGCCCGCCGGGGCGTCCTCCTCGACCACCCGGTCGCCCGTGTTGCCGTACCAGCCGACGGCCGAGGCGTTCAGCAGCACCGTCGGCCGGTCGGCGGCCGGTAGGCCGGCGATCGTGATCGCCAGCGTGGTGGTCGAGTCGACCCGGCTGGACCGGATCACCCCCTTGTACGCCTCGTTCCACCGCTTGTCGCCGACGCCCGCGCCGGCCAGGTTGACCACGGCGTCGGCGTCGGCGACCACCGCCGGGTCGAGCTGCGCGGCGGTCGGGTTCCACTGCCGCTCGTCGGCGGTACGCGCCGGCCGCCGGACCAGGCGGGTCACCCGGTGGCCGTCCGCGGTGAGGTGGTCGGCCAGCCGGGTGCCCAGGAAGCCGGACGCGCCGGCCAGGAGGATCCGCATGCCCCCATCTTCGGTCACGGGAGGGCGGTTGGCTGCGGTGAGCGGGATGAAGGAGCGCGTTCAGCTCGCGACGCCGGCCGGGCGCAGGTCGGCCAGCAGGCGCTCCACCTCCGCGAACGCGTCGGCGGGCAGCGGGCCGAGGGCGAGCGTGGCGAAGTTCTCCTCCGCCTGGGTCACCGTGCGGCAGCCGGGGATCGGCAGCGTCCGGTCGCTGCGGGCCAGCAGCCACCCCAGAGCCCCCTGCGCGAGGGTGCGGCCGTCGGCCGTCAGCGCCTGGCGCACCTCGGCGACCCGGGCCGACCACTGCGGCGTCGGCCGGCCGTCGGTGAACCAGGCCAGCCACTGCGGGGCCTTCCCGCGTACGTCGTCGGCGCCCAGTGCCGCCGGACTGCCCTGGTAGCTGCCGGTGAGCAGGCCCATCGCGAGCGGCCCCCGGTTGAGGCTGGCCTGGTCCAGCTCGGCGCAGAGGGCGAGCATCGCCGCGTTGTCCTTGAGCACCGACTGGTCGTGCTGGATCGCCGCGCAGTGCGTACCGGCCTCGGCGAACGCCCGCGCCGAGGCCGGATGGTCGGTGCTCCATCCGTACGCCCGGATCTTGCCCTGGTCGACGAGGCCCTCCAGGGTGTCGACGAGGTCGAGCGCGGCGGGCACCGCCAGGTCGTTGAGGTGCAGCTGGTACAGGTCGACGTGGTCGGTGCCGAGCCGGCGCAGCGACGCCTCCAGACTCGCCACCGCGTACGCGGGGGAGGCGTCCGTGCCGGTGGCCAGCCGGGTCGCCTCCTCGGAGCGGTTGCCGAACTTGGTGGCGATCACCACCCGGTCCCGGTGGCCGGCAAGGGCCCGGCCGAGGACCCGCTCGCTGTGCCCGGCGCCGTAGTTGCTGGCCGTGTCGAACAGCGTCACCCCCAGGTCGAGGGCCCGGTGCACGGTGCGGACCGACTCGTCGTCGTCGACCTCGCCCCACCCGTACGGCTGCCCGTCGTCGCCCCAGAGCGGCCCGCCGATCGCCCAGCACCCCATGCCGATGGCGCTGACCTCGATCCCGCTGCGGCCCAGTGTCCGTGTCGTCGTCATGCGCCCAGTTTTCTACCTGGAGCGCGCTCCAGGTCAAGCGCTACTGTGCGGCGGTGACCGGATACGCCCCCTCGGAGGCCGCCCGCCGCAGCGGGTTCAGCCTCGACACGCTGCGATACTACGAGAAGATCGGCCTGCTCAGCGGTGTCGGCCGCACCCCGGCCGGGCGTCGGGTGTTCACCGACGAGGACCTGGGCTGGCTGACGCTGTTCCGCTGCCTGCGCGACACCGGCATGCCGATCGCCGAGATGTGCCGGTACGCGGAGCTGGCCCGCGCCGGCGACCACACGGCGGGGGAGCGCCGGGCGCTGCTGGTGCGGCACGCGGAGCGGGTGGAGGAGCAGATGCGACTTATCCAGCGCCAGTACGACCACCTGCGCGACAAGATCGACTTCTACGACACCCTGGGCTGAGCGCCGGAGCCGTCACTGCCAGCCCTTGACCACCAGGTCCACCTGGTCCAGCAGGCGCTGCCAGCCGCTCAGCCGTCGGACGGGACCGGCCGGGTCGAGCGTCGCGAGCAGATGACGGCGATGATCGTTGAACCGCGCCTTGATCCGCTCGCGTCGGCGACCGCTCACGTCGGCCGCCGCGAGGATGTAGTCGTGGAGCAGCATCTTGGGGTTGGCGACGGACTCCACCTCATGGATCTTGGGTAGGCCCAGCCTCGCCCGTCCCGTCGGGTTCTCGGCGACCTTCCTGATCGCCGCTTCGTCGAGTAGCAGCCAGGCCTCGGTCATCCGAACGGGAATGATCGGGACCAGGGCCGCCTCCGGCGAGACCTGGGCGACCGCCGTCTTTATCTCGCGCAGCCGGGCGGCGTAGCCTGCGCTGTCGGCGTCCCGATGCACCACGATCAGGTCTACTGGGCCGTGGGTCAGCTCCAGACCGGCCCGTACGCGGGACTTGACGTCCTTACCCACCCCGGTCAGGCGCTCGAACGCGGGCTGGCTGAGACTGAGCTCGATGCCACGTTCGCAGAACAGCGACTCGACCAGCTCGGCCAGGGGTTGGTCGGAGGTGCCCTCGGCGACGAAGAGGCCGGAGCGTGCGTGGCGGCTCACGCGATCAGACCCGGTGGGAGGCGGAGCTGCGCCGACGGCGGATTGGCGAGGTAGGCCACCATGTCGGCCTCCGAGAAGGTGGATCGCCCCGGCTGGGCACGCCACCCTTGCCGGTACGACACGAGCGACAACGAGCGGACCACCCCGTGCTCCGGGGTCGATCTCGGCCTGAGCTGCGCCAGCAGCAGATCCGCCGGGTCGCAGAGCTGCACGACCCCGGGCGCATGGGTGTTGACGATGACCTGTCGGAACGGATTCTCGGCGCCCGGCCGGTCCGTCGGGTCCACGGCGAGATCACGCACGAGCTGGACCATCGCGGGCAGGTTCGCGGGATGGATGCCGTTCTCCGGTTCCTCCATGCAGATCAGCCCGGTGAACTGCGCGTCCTCCAGCAGGATGCAGAGCGCCAGGAAACGCAGGGTGCCCTCGGAGAGGGCGCGGGCCGGCAGCCTGAGTCCGCCCCTTTCCTGAAGGAACAGAGTGAAGAGCTCGCGGGCCTCGTCGAACTCGACGTCCAGGTGATCCACGCTGACGCCAGTGAGGTCGGCGAGCCGGCCCGCCACGGCCGCGTACGTCCGTCCCGGATCGGCCGACCAGTCCGGCGCGAGCGCGACGCGGTACAAGGTGCTGGCCAGGTGCCGGCCGTTCGGTGCGAGGGACCCCGGGGCCGACGCCTCGTCCGGTGCCCGGAGCGCGGATGGTTCCAGGGCGAGTCGTCGCCAGCTCAGCATCTCCTGCCGCGCCGCGAGGGCGGTCGGGTAGTCGGCCGTGTTCACGGTGCTCAGCACGGTGCGACTTGCGCGCTCGCCGACGTGTGACCGTTTGGCGGGGCGGTCCTCGTCCAGGACGTCCACCACGAGACCGTGGCTGTCCCGCTGCCGGGTGGCGAGGAAGAGGTGTTGCCGGCCCGAGGTCCTCACCACCGAGTCGAGGAATTGCTCGCTGGCGGGAAAACGCAGCCGGGCGGCGGTGTCGATCTGTCGCAGCTCCTCCCAGACGAGCTGGAGACGGCCGGGGCCCTTCTCACCCTGGCCGACGTCGTAGCGGAGCGCCACCTCGTATCTCAGATGGGTTGCGGAGGGGCGGGCCCGCTCACCCAGCTCGTCCTCCACCTCCGTGGGCACGAGCATCTCGGCTGCCAGGGTCATGTGGTGGCGGTCGCTGCGGTATCCGTCCCAGAAGAGGTCCCGGGGGTCACCGCCGCGGTTCCCTGCTGCGCTGCGCACCCGCTGGGATGCCCGCTGGAGCGGGTCCGTCGCGAGGTAGGACAGGAACTCGATGGCGTCGAAGACGTTGGACTTGCCCATGCCGTTCGCCCCGGCGATACAGGTGAAGGGGCCGAACTCGACGTCCACGTCGAGCAGGTTCTTGAAGCCCTGCACCTCCAGCCGGGTCAACATGCCCCGAGCTTAGCCAGCGATGGTGGTCTTACCCGTACCACCTCGGCTCCCGGCGCGGCGCACGCGCCCAGGCCACGAACTGGTCGAAGAGTTGGCCTACCCGCTGGGCTGATTCGACCTGACGTGGCCCTCTTCGAACAGCGCCGGCGCGGCGACGATCGAGTGGCTGCGCGACCTGCGGCGGCAGTGGCTCGGGCACCTCGACCGGCTCGCCGACGCCGACCTCGACCGGGTGGCCGCCTGTCCATGGCCGGCCGACGCCGGGCACACCGTCGCCCACCTGCTGGCGTGGGTCAACGCCGAGCTGATGAAGAACGTCGCCGAGATCGGTCAGCTCCGGCTGCTGCGCGCCGCGCGGTAACGCCGGCGGCCCGGCCATCCACAGATCGACGCCGGGTCTTTCCGCTGCCGCACATCAAGCCGTCAGCCGGGTCGTGGCCATGTGAACGGCGCAGAAGCGTCTTCCGCCAGTCGTTCCGGCGACGGGTGTCATCGCCGTTGGAGCGCCCGCACGATCTGTTCTGAGGTTTCGAGGACAATCGTGTGGTAGCTGTCGATCCGGGACACGATCGCCTCGCGGGGACCGAGCCGCCAGGCGTCGCTGCCGTAGAACCTCTCCTCCTGCTCGCGGTGCGCCTCAAGGGACGCGAACGCGCGGATCAGGTAGGCCTCCTCGTGCCCGTCCTCGGCTACCAGCGACGCGCCGCAGTCCACCACCCGGACACCGGACTCCTCCAGCAGCGGAACGGACTCCTCCCGCATGACACGAACGAACTCGTCGCCAGTGCCTGGCTTCAGCCGATACGTGCGGATCTCAAGAATCACGAGCGACCTTTCTACGGGCATCCGGTACGTCAGATGATGTTGGCTGACGCGGGTACCCCAGACGCTAGCCGGCGCTCCTGACATGTTGTGTCAGGGATGCTGGGCGATGACCTCATGATCAACGGCTTTCGGCAGCGTGGGGGGAATCTCCGTCCCTTCAGGGCGGAGAGGATGTCAAGAAGTGCTACGCGACCTGGCCCAGCCGAGGAAGCGCGCGAAGAGCTGCGCCGGCTCCGGGGCGTCGTACAGCCCGACCACCTCACCACGATCCCTCGGGTACGCGGAACGTCTCCTTCACGGTTGCCGCGTGCATGCTCGCCCGCCCTTCGTGTGGTGGATCGGTGGGGTGGTGGCACCCGGCCGGCCGGGGGAATGGCCGACCGGGTGCGTCCTGCGCAGGACAACCGGCTCCGGGTTGCAGACCAGGGAGCCAGCCGGGGAGAGCTTTGTCAGACAAGACTAGTAAAGTCAACGGTGGTCTAGACCTTGCTTGTCATGTAAAGGCTGGTCGTGATCGAATGGCGGTGCAGACCAGGGAGTCAACATGCCCGCCAAAGCAAAGTGGGCGCACATCGCGGACCAGCTCCGTGATCAGATCGCGTCCGGACAACTCGTGCCCGGTGAAAATTGCCATCGACGGCCCAGCTCAGGGAGGAACACGGCGTTTCTGCTGGCGTTGTCCGCCAGGCGATCCTCGTCCTACAGATGCAGGGCTGGGTGGAAGGTGTACACGGCGTGGGCGTGTTCGTCGCCGAGCGGCCGGGGGCCTGACGCGCGTCTCGCCGTGCGCTCGGCTGCTCCAGCGCGGACCTTGGACAGTTGCTGTTCGCCGAGTGCGTGAACTGTCCATGATCTCGCCGTCCCGCCCTTCTGGGCGATCGGAGAGGTGATCTGGACATAGCCGTCCGCGTCCGGCGCGTCGTGTCGGGTGGGTCGGTGCTGTCCGGTCGTTACGCTGGCCGCGGTGAGGAGGCGGCATGCTGCTGAGTTTTCGGGTCGCCAATGTGCGTTCCTTCCGCGACGAGCAGGAGATTCTGCTCGTCGCGCAGTCGGGCGACGACCACCGCTGGGCGCGTGACGTTCGGCTGGGGGCGGGGCAGGGGCTGGCCGTCTACCCGCTGGTCGGCGTTTTCGGAGCCAATGCCTCCGGCAAGTCGAACCTGCTGATCGCCCTCTTCGAGATGCGTCAGGCCGTCCTCCGTTCCTATGCCGACTGGGTGTCCAGGCCCGGTGTTCCGCGAGAGGTCTTCAACCTCGACCCGGAGGCTGCCTCGCGGGCGTCGTTCTTCGAGATCGACTTCATCGACTCGGGGATCCGGTACACGTACGGCTTCGAGTTGAGCGCCGAGCGCGTGGAGGGAGAGTGGCTGCACGCGTATCCCCGTGGTCACCGGCAGGTCTGGTTCGACCGGGACGCCAACCGCGCGAGGCAGTTCGAGTTCCCCAGCGAGCGGCTGAAGGACCGGGCGCAACTCGTCCGGTTGACCCGGCCGGATGCGTTGTTCCTCTCGGTCGCGGGCGCGAGCAACCATCCGCAGCTCGGGCCGGTGTACGCCTGGTTCCGGCGCAATCTGCTGTGGGCCAGCCCCGACAGGAACCTGCGGATCCGGGAGGACTTCACCCGCAAGGAACTGCGTGGCGTGAAACGGGACCGGATCGAGGCTCTGCTGCGCGTCGCAGACCTCGGTATCCAACGCATCGAACTCGTCGATCCGCACGATGCCTCGGCGGAGCAGGAGATCCGGCTCTGGCATGCCGGATCCCACGGCGACAGCTACCCGGTGGCCTGGGAGGACGAGTCGTTCGGTACCCGTTCGTGGTTCGCCCTTCTAGGGCCGGCGCTGATCGCCCTCGACGAGGGACGGGTCCTTCTCATCGACGAGCTGGACGCCAGCCTCCACCCACGATTCGCGGCCGAGGTCATCCGGCTGTTCCAGGATCCACAGGTGAACACCAGAGGCGGCCAACTGATCTTTACGTCGCACGACGTCACCGTCCTCGGTGCGCAGCCGGGCGAGCGTCTGCTCGACCCGGGTCAGGTGTGGCTGGTGGAGAAGGACCGGGGCGGGGCGAGCACGCTGTTCCCGCTGACCGACGCCGATCCGCGCCCCGGCGAGGACCTGCTCGTTTCGTACCTGGCCGGCCGGTTCGGCGGGGTTCCGGCGCTCAGCGAGGGGCAGATCGGCCGGCGGCTGCGTGCTCTGCGTGGTGCGGAGGGGGCCGTGTGACGGTGCGCAGGCGTGGCCGCGAATCATACGAGAGGAAACCCCGAGGAACTGCCCGCCGACGCGACGTGTGGGTCTTCACCGAAGGGGAGCTGACGGAGCCGCAGTACGTCGACCTGGTGAAGGATCTGCAACCCGTACGGCGCAACGAGGTCCACATCGCGAACGACACGCGTCGCTCGGCAGGCCAACGGGGACGCGGCACGGGTGGCTCGGGCCGCAAGCCCAAGGATCTGGTCGAGGATGCGATCGAACTGCTCGACAGGCTTCAGGCACAGGTGCAAGGGCTGCCGGACGAACTCTCGCCGGTCGTCTGGTGCATCTTCGACCGGGACCAGCACGAGGGCGTGGACCAGGCCATCGCCCGTGCCGGCCGGGCCGGTGTGCGGGTCGCGTTCTCTCATCCCTGCTTCGAGTTGTGGCGGCTGCTGCACCAGCAGCCGCACACCACCCGGGCCAGTGGGAACTGCGATGAGGTCGCCCGCCGGCTGCCGGGCGCTGTTTCGCTGTCGGTGCAGGCGCGCAAGGCCGTGACCTTGAACCAGATCCAGGGCGGTTTCGCCGATGCGAAGAAGCGTGCCGTCCAGCTGGAACAGGAGTACGCCAGCCACGTGCCGTTCAGCCAGCGTGACCCGTACACGGACGTCTGGAGGTTCGTCGAGGATCTCGGAGTGACCGAATACTAGGCCCCCTCCGGTTGGTGCGCGAGGCGGCGTAGCACCGGGGTGAGCGGGTCGAGGGCGTCGGCGCGTACCACGAAGCGGGTGACGCCCCAGCGACGCCCGTGTTCGGCGACCGCCGCGACGATCTCGTCCTCGGTGCCGATCAGCACGAACGGCGTGGCCAGCAGCTCCGGGCCGGTCAGGCCGGCGCTGGCCGCCCGCTGCGCCGCGACGGCCTCCGCGTCGTCGGTCACCACCACCATCTGCACCAGCGCCTCCAGCGCCGGCGGCCGGTCCCGGCCCGCCGCGCCCTCGGCGACGCGGGCGAGCTGCGCCTCGATCTGGTCGGCCCGCCACCGGGCCTCGTGCCGGTGGCCGTCGTCGAGGGTACGGCCGAGGCCGACCAGCCCCACGACGTCGGCGTGCGCGCCGGCCCAGCGCAGCAGCGTCGAGTTGGACGTGCCGACGGTCAGCGGCACGTGCTCCTGGACCGGCCGGGGCGAGTCCAGCCGGGCCGCGTGCGCGGTCAGCTCGGGGGATTCCACGGTCACCTCCTCCCCGCCGAGCAGTGCCCGCACCGCCTCGGTGACCGCGACGCAACGGCGCACCCGGCCGGCGACGTCGGGGCGTTCCCGGCCGACCGCCCGCCACTCGGCGGGGGTGTGGCCGGCGCCGACGCCGAGGCGGGCCCGCCCGCCGGAGACGACGTCCAGGGTGGCCACGGCGGTGGCGAGCAGCATCGGCTCGCGGACGCCGAGGTTCGACACGTACGAGCCGAGGCCGAGCGTCGTGGTGACCGACGCGGCGGCGGCCAGCGCGACGAACGGGTCGCCGCACGAGCCGGGGTGGTCGGCGGCGAGCAGCGCGTCGAAGCCGGCGGCCTCGGCCCGGCGGGCCAGGTCGAGCCAGCCCGCTGCGTCGGTGGGGGTGGACTGGAGCGAGAAGGTCACCATCGCCCCAGCGTCCGGCACCGGTGCCCGGCGGGCAACGCGCCGGGCGCGGATTCTGCCGACCGGCGAATCCGCCGACCGCTGAACCCGCCCCCGGCGCCGTCCCCCGAATCACCCCTTCCCGGTCAACCCCACCCGTGCCCGGCCGCCAGCCCCGTGTCGGGCGACCGGGTCAGGAACGTCCCCACTCGGAGCTGCACCTCGTGAGGACGTTGCCACCGTCGTCGATGCAGACGGTCAGCTCCACCGACTTCTCGTCGGTGATCATGTTGTACGCCGTGCTGGTGCAGCTCCCGTCGTTGTAGCTGTCCCGGACCGAGGCGATCCGCTTGCCGTCCAGGTCGTTGAGGAAGGCGATCACCGCGTTGTCGTCGGTCTTGACGTCGCAGACCGTGATCTCCTCCGCGCCCTCCCAGCCGGACACGTCGGCGTCGAAGAAGGCCTTGCCGGCGGCGTTCGGGGTGTAGATCCAGCCGATGTTCGTGCTGGCCTGCGCCGGCGTCGCCGCCACCACCAGTGACAGCGCGGTGCCGATCGCGGACATGCCCAGCACGCCCAGGGCCCGGCCGGAGATACCTCGAGTGTTCATGATCAGTCCCTTGTCGAGGTCGGAATCGTCCTCAAAAGGATCACCGTGGACGCTTGCCACACCTCTGCCGTCCGCTTGCCGGCGATCGTTCATACTGACGCGTCGGGGGGAGGTGGGTCCGTGGAGTTCCGGGTCCTCGGCTCGGTCGAGGCATACTCGGCGGGCGTGCCGCTCGACCTCGGCGCCCGCCGGCAGCAACGCCTGGTGCTGGCGGTGCTGCTGCTGGAGCCCAACCGCGTCGTGCCGGTGGACCGGCTGATCGACCTGGTCTGGGGGCCCGCCCCGCCGGCCTCGGCGCGCGGCACCGTCCAGGCGCTGGTCTCCCGGCTGCGTGCCGCCCTACGCGGCGCCGACGATCTCGCTGCCGACGCCGGCCCGCCGCCCGCCGGCCGCGCCGAGATCCTGCACCGGGGGGCGGGCTACCTGCTGCGGGTGGATCCGCTCGCGGTCGACGTGCACCGCTTCACCGACCTGCTCGCCCGGGCGCGCGCGGCCGACGACGAGCGGTCCGTCGAGCTGTTCGACCGGGCCCTCGCGCTGTGGCGCGGCGACCCGCTGGCCGACGTGGCCCCGCCGCAGACGCGGGACCGGCTCTGCGGTGGCCTGCGGGAGGCGAGGTGGACGGCCGTCGAGGACCGGCTGGAGGCACTCGTGCGGCTGGGCCGCTCCCGGGCGGCACTGGACGAGCTGACCGAGCTGGTGGCCGAGTATCCCCTGCGGCAGCGCCTCGTGGGCCAGCTCATGCTGGTGCTGCACCGCCAGGGCCGCACGAACGAGGCGCTGGGCGCGTACGGTGAGCTGCGCGCCCGGCTGGTCGCCGAGTTCGGCCTCGACCCCGCCGGTGAGCTGCGGGACCTCCAGGCCGCGATCCTGCGCGGCGACCCCGGGCTCGACGCCCCGCCCACCGCCGTGCCCGCCGGTGCGGCGCGGCCGGCCCCGCCCCCGGTCGAGGCCCCGGCCCTCGTGGCCCGCCCGGCCGCCGACCAGCCGCCCGTACGCCCCGCCGAGTTGCCCCACTCGCCCGACGGGTTCGTCGGCCGGCAGGCCGAGCTGGCGGCCCTCGACGCGCAGCTCGACGCCGGGCGGCGCTCCGGCCGCCCCAGGATCGTCGTGATCGACGGGATGGGCGGGATCGGCAAGACCGCCCTCGCCCTGCACTGGGGACACCTGCGGCGCGAGGCGTTCGCGGACGGTCAGCTCTACCTCGACCTGCGCGGATTCAGCCCCAGCGACACCCCGATGACGCCGGCCGAGGCGCTGCCCCGGCTGCTGCTCTCGCTCGGCGTGCCGCCGGCCGCCGTGCCGCCGTCCGCCGACTCCCAGGCCGCCCGGCTGCGCAGCCTCACCGACGGCCGCCGGATGCTGATCGTCCTCGACAACGCCTACGACGCCGCGCAGGTCCGGCCGCTGCTGCCGGGCAACGCCGCCGGCCTGGTCGTGGTGACCAGCCGACGCCGGCTCCTCGGGCTGGTCGTACGCGAGCAGGCGGTGCCGCTGGGGCTCGCCCCGTTGCGCCCGGCCGAGTCGGCGGACCTGGTCGCCGGCTGCCTGCACGAGTCCCGGCCCGCCGAGCGGGAGGCGCTCGCCGACTACTGCGGCCACGTGCCGCTGGCCATCCGTATCGTCGCCGCCCGGGCTCTCGAACTGCCCGACCGCCCCCTCGGCGACCTCGTGGACGAGCTGCGCCGGGGTCACCGCCTGGACGCCTTCGCCGGGTCCGACGGCCCCGACACCAACCTCCGTACGGTCTTCTCCTGGTCCTACCGGTCCCTGCCGGCGTCGGCGGCCGGGCTGTTCTGGCGGCTGGCCCTGCACCCCGGGCAGAGCGTGGGGACGCCCGCCGTGGCGGCGCTCGCCGGCGTCGACCTGCCGCGCGCCCGGGAGCTGGCCGGCGAGCTGACCCGGGCCAGCCTTCTGCACCGCACCGGGCCGGACCGCTACCAGTTCCACGACCTCGTCGGCGCGTACGCCACCGAGCTGGCCGGCGCGCCGGAGCACGCCGAGGAGCGCGGGCGCGCGTTGCGCCGGGTCCTCGACTGGTACCTGCACACGGTCGACGCCGCCGAGCGGGTGCTCCAGCCGCACCGGCCCCGCTTCGACCCGACGCCGCCGCCCCTGGTCGAGCCGCTGCGCTTCGACGGCTACGCCGACGCGCTGAGCTGGTGCGAGGCCGAGCGGTCGAGCCTCGTGCCGGTGGTGCGGGCCGCGGCGGCCAACGGCCTGCCCGGGCACGCGTGGCAGGTCGCGCTCGCCGCGTCGGCGTACTGGTACATCGCGAAGCGGCGCGGGGACTGGCTGGCAGCCAGCGAGATCGGCCTGGTCGCCACCCGGTCCCTGCGCGACCGGCGGGCCGAGGGGGCGCTGCTCATGCGGCTGGCCACCGCGCTGTGCGAGAGCCGCCGATACCCGGAGGCCATCGAGCTGTACCAGGAGTCGCTGCGGGCGCACGAGGCGAGCGGGTACCGCGATTGGCGGCCGACGACCCTGAACAGCCTCGCCGTGGCGCACGCCGAGGCGGGCCGGGCCGACCACGCGCTCGCCACGTTCGCCCTCGCCCGCGACGAGCACCGGCTCCAGGGCAACCGGTGGGGCGAGGGCGTGGCGTTGCAGAACATGGCGCAGTGCCACGCACTGCTGGGCGAGCCGGAGAAGGCCGTCGCCCGGCACGAGGAGGCCCTCACCGCCGTGCGCGACACCGGCGACGGCTACGCGGAGGCCATCTGCATCGCCAACCTGGGCGAGGCCCACGCCGAACTGGGAGACCACGAGCGGGCGATCCGGCGCTTCCGGGAGGCAGCGGAGCTGCACGTGGCGACGGGCAACGCGCACGGCCGGGCGCGGACCCTGCTGGCGCTGGGCCGCTCCCTGGCCGGACTGGGCGACCCCGACGCGGCCCGGTCCTGCTGGCGGGAGGCGCTGGCGGTCTTCGACGAGCTCGGCGACCCCGAGGCCGACGAGATCCGCGCGCTGCTGCGGGACCCGGCCGCCGCCAGTGCGCCCGCCTGATCCGCCCGGGTCCGCTCCGCAGCCCCGTCACTCATTCCTCGTCCGGGTCGTCGTCGTGCCAGCGCCGCCGCCACTGCGCCTCCCGCGCCTCGTGGGCGGTCCGTTCGGCGAAGACCGCTTCGCGCAGCGCGTGCCGGGAGTCGGCCATCGTCACCACCTCCACGGCCACCAGGCCGACGCAGACGCCGGTGAGCAGGACCAGCGCGGCCAGCGCCGGCATCCGGCCGGCGACCGGGATCAGCGCCAGGAGCAGCAGCACCGTGCCGGCGCGGGCCCAGGTGAGGGTGCGCAGGGCACGCAGCTGGAAGAGCATGTCGCCGACCAGGTAGCAGGCCACCCCGCCGAAGAGCAGCGGCACCCCGGGGCCGTGCAGTTCCTCCTCCAACGGCAGGTGCGGCTCGCTGAGCAGCTCCAGCATCTCCTCGGCCCCGAGCGAGAACATGATCAACCCGATGATCATCGGCAGGTAGAGGTAGGCGTACGCGTCGCGGGCCAGCCCCACCCGGGCCCGGCCCTTGGCGGCGTGCAGGGCGATGCGGGCCGCCGGGCCGACCACGTCGAAGTGCAGCCACCACAGCGTCGCGGCCAGGACGATGCCGATGCTGGCGGCGGTGATCGCCGGCCAGCTGACCGGCCGGCTGGCCAGGTTGGTGCCGATGCCGACGGAGATCACCGACTCGCCGAGCGCGATCATCAGGATCAGGTCGTACCGTTCGGTCCAGTGCTCGGCCGAGGTCACCCCGCCGCCCCCGGTGCCGGCCAGCAGCCCGGTGGCGTACTGGGAGACGACCACGACGGTCCAGAGCCCGTCGCGGACCAGCGCGCCGGTGCCGGCGTCGGCGAGCTGGTGCGGAATGAGGGCGGCGGCGAGCAGCAGCACTGTGCTGAGTATCAGCTCCGGGGCGAGCTTCAGCAGGTGTCGGCTCTCCACCGGCTCGTGCCGCAGCACGTGCCAGTAGAGCCACAGGTGGACGACCCGGATGACCAGGTAGCTCAGGGCGACGGTGAGCGGGCCGGCCAGCCCCTGCCCGTGGGTGCTGATCGTCTGCGGCACGGTCAGGGCGAAGGCGAACAGGGCGGCCATCCCGACGACCATCACCACCGGCACGAAGCCCTCGCCGAGGCGGATCCGGGTGGCGACCACGCTGTGGATGACCCAGACCCACCAGAGCACCGCCAGCACGAGGAAACTGTGCAGCAGGGTGTGGCCGGTGATGTCGGTCGCGGTGGCCCGCACGATGACGAAGAACGAGAAGACGAAGACCAGGTCGAAGAATATCTCGAACCGGTCCACCCGGGCGCCGGGCGCGATCGCCACGGCGGGCCCGAGGCTTCCCCGCCGCCGCTCGCCGCGCACCCGTCCACTCTCGCAGCGTCCGCCGGGCCGCCGGGCGGATTCGGCTCAGCCCGGCGCGCGGCGCGGGCCGCCCGTCAGCAGGACCAGCAGCCGGCCCGCGAGGCCACGCGGCGGCGGTGGCAGGCGTCCGGGGGCCGCCCCCGGGGCCCTGACGCCGGCCCAGAACGCCCGACGGGCACCCCGGTCGGTGTGACCGGAGCGCCCGTCGGTGCAGACAGCGGTGCTTACAGGCCCAGCTCGGCCTCGAAGTTGCCGCCCTCCAGCCGCTCCTTGACCGCGACCAGGAAGCGGGCCGCGTCGGCGCCGTCGATCAGCCGGTGGTCGTACGACATGGCCAGGTAGACCATCGAGCGGACCGCGACGACCTCACCCAGCTCCGGGTCGTTGACCACGATGGGGCGCTTCACCACGGCGCCCGTGCCGAGCATCGCCGACTGCGGCGACGGCACGATCGGGGTGTCGAACAGTGCGCCCCGGCTGCCCGTGTTGGTCAGCGTGAACGTGGCCCCGGCGATCTCGTCCGGGCTGATCTTGTTGGTGCGGGTGCGCTCCGCCAGGTCGGCGATGCGCTTCGCCAGGCCACCCAGGTTGAGGTCGCCCGCGCCGTGGATCACCGGCACCATCAGCCCGCGCTCGGTGTCCACCGCGATGCCGAGGTGCTCGGCGTCCGGGTAGGTGATCGTCCCGGCGTCGAGGTCCATGCTGGCGTTGACGATCGGGTACGTCCGGAGCGCCTCGACCGCCGCGAGGGCGAAGAACGGCAGGAACGACAGCTTCACGCCGTGCCGCTGCAGGAACGAGTCCCTGGCCCGGGCCCGCACCTTGGCGACCTTGGTGACGTCCACCTCGACGACCGTGGTGAGCTGCGCCATCTCGTGCAGCGACTGCTGCATCCGCTTGGCGATGGTGGCCCGGATCCGGGGCAGCTTCTCGGTGGTGCCGCGCTTCGCGCTCGGCTGCGGCTTCGCGGTCGGCTTCGCCGGGGTCGCCGCGGCGGCGGGCTGCGCCGCCGGGGCCGGGGCCGCCTTCGCCGCCTTGGCCTTCTCGGCCGCCTCCAGCACGTCCTGCTTGCGGATCCGGCCACCGACGCCGGTGCCGTTGACCGAGGCGAGTTCCACGCCGTGCTCGCTGGCCAGCTTGCGGACCAGCGGGGTCACGTATCCGGCCGCCTCTTCGCCGCCGCCCTGGGCGGGCGCGGTGGGGTGGGCCGGGGTGGCGGTCGGGGCCGACGGCTGCGCCTGCTGCTCGGCCTGCGCCGGCTTGGCGGCGGTCTCGGCCTCCGCCGCCGGCTCGTTGTACGACAGGCCCGGGGTCGGCTCCGCGGCCTTGGGCGTCGGGGCGGCCTCGGCCTTCGGCTCCGGCTTCGGCGCGGGCGCGGCCTTCGGCTCGGGTGCCGGCTTCGGCTCCGGCTTGGCCGGGGCGGCGCCGGCCGCGCCGACGACCGCCAGGTCGGCCCCGACGGCGGCGGTCTCGTCCTCGGCGACCTTGATCTCCAGCAGCGTGCCGGCGACCGGGGACGGGATCTCCGTGTCGACCTTGTCGGTGGAGACCTCCAGCAGCGGCTCGTCGACCTCGACGGCGTCGCCGACCTGCTTGAGCCAGCGGGTGACGGTGCCCTCGGTGACGCTCTCGCCCAGGGCCGGCATCTTCACCGGGGTGCCCTCGCCCGCCGGGGCCGGGGCGGCCTGCGCGGCCGGCGGCTCCTCGACGGCCGGCTGCTCCGCCTCGGCCTGCGGCGCGGCGGCGGCCTCGGCGGCCTCCTTGGCCGGCTCCTCCTGCTGCGGGGCGGCCCCGCCACCGCCGGCGGACTCGCCCTCGCCGGCGATGACGGCCAGCTCGCTGCCCACCTCGGCGGTCTCGTCCTCGCCCACCACGATCCGGCTCAGCACGCCCGCCGCCGGGGACGGGATCTCGGTGTCGACCTTGTCCGTCGAGACCTCGAGCAGCGGCTCGTCGACCTCGACGGTGTCACCCTCCTGCTTGAGCCAGCGGGTGACGGTGCCCTCGGTGACGCTCTCGCCGAGCCGAGGCATGGTGACCGATACCGGCATCTTCTAAGACTCCTTCGTTCCCCTGGTGCGATCTCGCCCGTCTGCCGCCGGACGCCGCGGAATCAGTTCTCGATCAGGCGTGCGCGTGCAGCGGCTTGCCGGCGAGGGCGAGGTGCGCCTCGCCCAGGGCCTCGTTCTGGGTCGGGTGGGCGTGCACGAGCTGCGCCACCTCGGCCGGGTAGGCCTCCCAGTTGTAGATGAGCTGCGCCTCGCCGACCAGCTCACCGACCCGGGCGCCGACCATGTGCACGCCGACGACGGGGCCGTCCTCGACCCGGACCAGCTTGATGAAGCCGGCGGTCTTGAGGATCTGGCTCTTGCCGTTGCCGCCCAGGTTGTAGTTGTACGTCTTGATCTTGTCGGCGCCGTACTGCTCCCTGGCCTTCGCCTCGGTGAGGCCGACCGACGCCAGCTCGGGGTCGCAGTAGGTGACGCGGGGGATGCCGGCCTCGTCGATCACGGCCGGGTTCTGCCCGGCGATCTCCTCGGCCACGAAGATGCCCTGCTGGAAGCCTCGGTGGGCGAGCTGGAGGCCGGGCACGATGTCGCCGACCGCGTAGACGTTCGGCACGCCGGTGCGCAGCCGCTCGTCGGTCAGCACGTACCCGCGGTCCATCTTCACGCCCTGCTCCTCGTACCCGAGGTCGGCGGTGCGCGGGCCGCGGCCCACGGCGACCAGCAGCAGCTCGGCCTCGACGGTCTCGCCGCCGGCGATGGTGACCTTGACGCCGTTCTCGGTCTTCTCGACCTTCTCGAACGGCTTGCCCACCCTGAAGTTGATCTTCCGCTTGCGGAACGCCCGCTCCAGCGCCTTCGACGACTCCTCGTCCTCGGCGGCGACCAGCCGGGGCAGCGCCTCGATGATCGTCACGTCCACGCCGAAGGACTTCCACACGCTGGCGAACTCGACGCCGATCACGCCGCCGCCCAGCACGATCGCCGAGGACGGGACCCGGTCCAGGGTCAGCGCGTGGTCGCTGGTGATGACCCGCTCGCCGTCGACCTCCAGGCCGGGCAGGCTCTTCGCGTACGAGCCGGAGGCCAGCACGACGTTGCGGCCGGTGTAGCGCTTCCCGTCGACCTCGACGGCGTTCGGGGCCACCAGCCGGCCGTGGCCCTCGACGACCGTGATCGCCTTGTTGCCCTTGAGCATCCCCTGGAGGCCCTTGTAGAGGCGCGAGATCACGCCGTCCTTGTACGCGTTGACGCCGGCCATGTCGATGCCGACCAGCTCGGCCTTCACACCGAACTGCTCGGACTCCCGGGTGGAGTCGGCGATCTCGGCGGCGTGCAGCAGGGCCTTCGTCGGGATGCACCCGTTGTGCAGGCAGGTCCCGCCGAGCTTGCCCTTCTCGACCAGCGCGACGGTCAGGCCCAGCTGGACGGCGCGCAGGGCGGTCGCGTAGCCGCCGCTGCCACCTCCGAGGATGACGATGTCGAAGGTCGCTTCGTTCGGCTCGCTCACGTCCAACTCCCAGTTCGCGTCACTGCATCGGGGGTCACGGCGGGGATGGCACGGACAGACCCCACCTCGGTCATCTTGTCACCACTGTGCATCGGGTGCGTAGCGAGGTGCCCAACGACACGTCACTGACACGTACGCTTGGCACCGGTTTCGATGACGGATATGGGGGAGACGGTCGGTGGCGCTGTTCCGACGACGCAAGCAGGCGCGCCCGGCGGGGCGGGACCGCGCGCCCGACCGCGCCGATCTCGACCACCTGGAGAACTTCGTCCGGACCAGGCGGGGGGTCGAGGCGTTCATCGAGCCCCGCACCACCGTCACCGAGACCACGGTGATCCTCATCGCCGACGACGGGGAGTGGACCCGCCGGCGCGTCGACGGCCCGGACGGGGCCCGCCGGTTCGCCCACAAGCTGGCCATCCCGATCTACGACGTGCGCCTCATGGGCTACCCGCAGCGGATGCGGGACTACAACGAGCGCCGCAAGCGCCGCCCCGAGCTGTACTGACCCGCCCCCGCGAAGGGTCCCCCGCCCGGCGGGAGACCCTTCCGCGCGACCGCGTCAGCCGTTGGCGGCGACGTCCTCCACCAGGTGGACGAGGGTACGCACCGGCACGCCCGTGCCGCCCTTGGTCCAGTAGCCGGTCGCCTCACCCGAGTGGTAGCTGGGGCCGGCGATGTCGATGTGCGCCCAGCGCACCTCGTCGGTGACGAACTCGCGCAGGAACACCCCGCCCTGCAACATGTGCCCCGCCCGGTCCATCCCGGCGTTGACCTGGGAGATGTCGGCGACATCGGAGTCCATGCCCTTGCGCACCTCGTCCGGCAGGGGCATCGGCCAGGCCGGCTCGCCGACCGCGTCGCCCGCCACCCGGACCCGCTCGCACAGCTCCGGGGTGCCCATCACGCCGGCGATCCGCTTGCCCAGCGAGATCACCTGCCCGCCCGTGAGGGTCGAGGTCTCGAAGAGGTAGTCGGCGCCGTCCTCGCAGGCCCGCGCGATCGCGTCGCCCAGGACCATCCGGCCCTCGGCGTCGGTGTTGAGCACCTCCACCTTCTTGCCGTCGTACATGGTGATCACGTCACCCGGCCGGTAGCTCGTGCCCGACGGCATGTTCTCGGCCATCGGCAGGTATCCCGTCACCGTCACCGACGGCTTCAGCGCGGCGATCGCCAGCATGGCCGCGCCGACCGCCGCCGCGCCGCCCATGTCGGACTTCATCTCCCACATGCCCTGCGCCGGCTTGATCGAGATGCCGCCGGTGTCGAAGGTGATGCCCTTGCCGACCAGCGCCACCCGCTTGCCGCTGCCCCCGCCCTCGGGCGTGTAGGTGAGCTTGACCAGGCGCGGCGGGGCCTCCGAGCCCTGCCCGACGGCCAGGATGCCGCCGTAGCCGCCGGCCGCCAGGGCCGCCTCGTCGAGCACCTCGACGTCGAGCCCGGCCGCGCGGGCCGCCTCGGCCACCGCGTCGGCGAACACCGGCGGGCGCAGCAGGTTCGGGGCGGTGTTCACCCAGTCGCGGGTCAGCCGGACCGCGCCGGCCACCGCGTGCGCCCGGTCGATCTCGGCGCGGGCGCCCGCGTCGCCGGCCTCCGGCACCGCGATCAGCACCTCGGCGACCGGCTCCCGCCGGGCCGGCTGCGGGCGGGTCTTGTACCCGGCGAACCGGTAGCCGCCGAGCAGCGCGCCCTCGGCCACCGCGCGCAGCGCGTCGGCGGCGTCGGCGTCGTCGGGCAGCGGCAGGCTCAGCGCCACCCGGCGCGCCCCCGCCAGGGCCCGGACCACCGAGCCGGCGGCCCGGCGCAGCGTCTCCGGCGCAGGTGCCGCGCCGGTCGGCTCGGGGCCGAGGCCGACCGCCGCGACCACCGGGGCGGTGACGGTGCCGAGCGTGGCCAGCTTGATCACCTCGCCCGGGGCCCCGGTCGCACCGAGCAGAGCCAGCGTCTCGGTCAGCTTGCCGTCGAAGGCGGCGGCGATGCTCTCGGCGCCGCTGGCGAGCAGCAGTGCCCCGGCGGGGGCGCCGGCGGCGTCCTG
The DNA here is from genome assembly GCF_042670805.1 of Micromonospora sp. NPDC057141. Taxonomy (NCBI): domain Bacteria; kingdom Bacillati; phylum Actinomycetota; class Actinomycetes; order Micromonosporales; family Micromonosporaceae; genus Micromonospora; species Micromonospora sp. NPDC057141. The sequence continues at coordinate 31,682 of NZ_JBHUVA010000017.1, forward strand.
CTCCCCGGTCTGGTTGTGCAGGCCGATCACGATCGCGTCGACGGCGAGCTCGGCGGGGTCGGTGTCGACCAGGCTGAGGGTGGTGCTGGGCGATGTCACTGAAGCTACTCCGGGCGGGCCGGGCCGGTCGCGTCGTCGCGTACCAGCGGTGAAGGTCTCCGGCGGCAACCTACCCGCCGGACGGTGGGTTGTCCCGCCGAACTTCGCCGACGGGGGTCCCGCCGATGCTAACCAGCCGTTCAGTCACCGGTAAGTTGCCACCCATGACCGACGTGACCTCCGACGCCGCCGCGACCCGGCTGCGCCGTTCCCCGCTGCACGAGCGGCACACCGCCCTCGGCGCCAAGTTCGCCCCGTTCGGCGGCTGGGAGATGCCCCTGGAGTACGCCGGCGGCGGGGTGCTCAAGGAACACACGGCGGTCCGCACCGGGGTCGGGGTGTTCGACGTGTCGCACCTGGGCAAGGCGCGGATCACCGGGCCCGGCGCGGCCGACTTCGTCAACGCCTGCCTCAGCAACGACCTCGGCCGGATCGGCCCCGGCCAGGCGCAATACACCCTGTGCTGCGACGACGCCACCGGCGGCGTGGTGGACGACATCATCGCCTACCTGCACGCCGACGACCACGTCTTCCTCGTGCCGAACGCCGCGAACACCGCCGAGGTGGTGCGCCGGCTGCGCGCCGCCGCCGGCGAGCACGTGGTCGTCACCGACGAGCACGCCGAACACGCCGTCCTGGCGGTGCAGGGCCCGCGTTCGGCCGAGCTGCTCGACGCGCTGGGCCTGCCCACCGACCACGACTACATGAGCTTCCGCACCGCCACCCTCGCCGACGCCGAGCTGACCGTCTGCCGCACCGGCTACACCGGTGAGCTGGGCTACGAGCTGGTGGTGCCGGCCGGGCACGCCGTCGCCGTCTGGGACGCGCTGACCGCCGCCGGCGGGGCGTACGAGCTGCGGGCCTGCGGGCTGGCCGCGCGGGACACCCTGCGCACCGAGATGGGATACCCGCTGCACGGGCAGGACCTGTCGCCGGAGATCACCCCCGTGCAGGCCCGCTCCGGCTGGGCCGTCGGCTGGGACAAGCCGGCGTTCTGGGGCCGCGACGCGCTGCGCGCGGAGAAGGCGGCCGGCCCCGCGCGTACGCTGCGCGGCCTGGTGGCCGTCGACCGGGCGATCCCGCGCCCCGGCATGAGCCTGTACGTCGGGGACACCCGCGTCGGCACGGTCACCAGCGGCACCTTCAGCCCGACGCGGAAGCAGGGCATCGCCCTGGCCCTGCTCGACACGACGGCCAACCTGGCCGACGGCGACCCGGTGGACGTCGACATCCGCGGCCGCCGCGCCCCCCTGCTCCTGACCCGCCCCCCGTTCGTGACCCCCTCGGTCCGCTAGTCCCCGCTGGACGAGGTCGGGGAGTCGCCGGTGTCCAGGACGGCCTGGGTCCAGCCGCCCTCCAGGACGCCCGTGGCACCCAGGACGGCCCAGTCGACGACGTCCGCCGCCTCCACCACCACCGGGGCGCCGATGCGCACCGCCGGGTCGGTGCCGGCGTCGCTGGCGCTGGCGCCGACGATCCGCTCCGCGGTGTCCCACGACGTCACGCCCGCCCAGACATACTCGGGGCCCTCGTCGCCCGGCAGGCCGTACTTGACCACGAGCTGCGACCGGGCCGGCAGCCGGCCGGCCAGGAACCGGGCTCGCACGTCGTCCAGGCCGGCCCGCGCGGTGGCGACCGCCCTGCTCATGGCGTCACCCGGGCGGGCGTAGCGCACGTCCGGCGCGATGCCGTCGAACAGCGTGGCGCAGGCCGCCGCGAAGTACCGCCCGTCCGGGCCCGGGTGCCCCGGCGGCGGGCGCAGGCTGAGGAACGAGTCGGCGTCCGGATCGGTGGCCGGGTCCAGCTCCAGCCGGAGCAGCACCGGCGCGGTCGCCCCGTGCTGCTCCGGGTTGCCGTACGCGACCGCGATGTCGTGCCCGGTGACCGTGGCGAGCACCGGGAGCTGTACGAACGCCGGCACCTCGTCGCCGGCCAGCCCGTCGGTCCAGGCCCGCAGCAGGCGGCGGGCGGCCCCGGTGAGCACCGCGCCCCAGGCCCGGGTGAGGTGGTCGGGCACCCCCTGGGTCTGCAACTCCAGCAGCCCGAAGCGGCGCAGCCCCTTCGTGGTGAACCACAGCCCCTCGGCATCGGAGGAGTAGGGCACCAGCACCCAGTCGACCAGCCGGATCCGCCCCTGGGCGTCCGGCAGGGAACGCAGCGCCGTGGCCGGGTCGAGGAACTGGAGGCCGAAGACGTCCACCACGTCACCGCCCGCGCTCTCGGCGACGGCGGCGGCGACCGCCCGCGCCGCCCACTCGTGCGCGGGCGGCCAGCCCGGCCGGTACTCCGCCTGCACCACCACCAGGTGGGTGGCGGCGGCGAGCCGGTCGAGCTGCGCCTGGCTCGCCCCGAACGCGGTCAGCAGGTCAGGGGGCAGCGCGGGGAACTCGGCGACCGGCCGGGTGTCCACGCTCATCAGCGGGCTGTCCAGCATCTGCGTCGCCAGCCCGTGCACCGGCTCGGCGAGCCGTCCGGCCAGCGCCCGCACGGCCGTCTTCGCGCCGACCTTCGGCAGCCCGACCATCGGCACCAGGTAGGTGGCGGTGAGCGACTCGGGGACCGGGACGGGCAGGAAGTCGTCGGTGATGAGCATGTGGTCCCCTGTCTGCCCCGTGCCGTCCTGTCGCCCGAAACGCTACCCGCCCCGGCGCGTCCGGATCAGCGGGTCAGCGCCAGGCCCAGGTAGACCAGCGTGGCCACCACCTCCACGGTGGCGCCGAGCACGTCGCCGGTGATGCCGCCGAGGCGGCGTACCAGGTGGCGCAGCAGCAGCACCGCGACGGCGAGCGCGGCGAGCACGGCGGCCGGGCCCTGCCACGGGCGGCCCGGCACGGCGGCGACCGCCACGAGCGCGACGGCGGTGGTGCCGACCCCCGTCGCGACGGGGCCGACGGTGCCCGCGACCAGCGCGCCCATCCCGTCCGGCCGGGCCGCCGGCACGCCGCGCCGGCAGGCCAGGGTGACCCCGAGCCGCCCGGCCGCCGTTGCCGCCACCACGGCCGCGAGCGCCGCCGGCCACGACCGGGCTGTCAGCTCCGCGAGGGCCGCGGCCTGCACCAGGAGTACGACCACCAGCGCGGTCACCCCGAACGGCCCCACGTCCGGCTTCTTCATGATCTCCAGCGCGGCGGCCCCCCGCCGGTACGACCCCAGCGCGTCGACGGTGTCGGCCAGCCCGTCCAGGTGCAGCCCCCGGGTGAGCAACGCGCCCGCCCCGACCGTCACCGCTGCGGCGAGCAGCGGCGGCGCGACGGCACCGAGGAGCAGCAGCACCCCGGCCAGCACCGCCCCGAGCAGGGCCCCGACCACCGGGGCGAGTGCCATCGCGGCGCCCGCCGTGGCCCGGTCCACCCGGCCGGCGCGTACCGGTAGGACCGTGAACGTGGTGAGCGCCAACCGGACACCCTCACCGATGAGGCTGCCGCCCGCCGCGCCCTCGCCGGTGCGCGGGCCGCCCGGCGCGGCACCGCCGGGGTGGGGCTCAGTCGACACGCCGCCCGGCCGGATCCGGCTCCGGCCCGGTGGGCTCGGTCGGCCCGGCGGGCTCGGCGGGCCCCGTGGGCCCGGTCGGACCGGTGGGCCTCATCGGCTCGGTGGGCCCGGTGGGCGCGGTGGTGGCCGGACCCGGCCCGGCCGGCTCCGGCTCGACGAACTCCGCCCCGTCCGTGTCGTCGTTCCCGTCCGCGTCGTCGTCCTGACCGTGCGCGTCGTCGTCCTGACCGTGCGCGTCGGCCGGGCCCGGCAGGGCGGGCAGCGCGGCGGCCAGCGACAGCACCGAGCGCAGCAGCGGCAGCGCGGCCAGCGCGTTCGCGCCCTCGCCGAGGTCGAGCCGCAGGTCCAGCAGGGGAGTGAGGCCCAGCACGTCGGCGGCGAGCCGGACCGCCGGGTGGCCGCCGTGGTCGGCGAGCAGGCACCAGTGCCGGGCCTGCCCGGCCAGGTCCCGGCTGATCATGCCGGCGGCCAGGCCGACCGGGCCGTCCAGCAGCACCGGGATCCGGCGGGCGGTCGCGCCGAGCAGCACGCCGGTGGCCACCGCGATGTCCCCGCCGCCCAGCTCGGCCAGCACGTCCTTGGCGTCGCGGGGCGAGCGCCGGGTGCGGTGCAGCGCGTCCCGGACCGCGGCGCAGCGCCGCATCCACGCCGCGTCGTCGATCTCGCCGCCGGCCGTCACCACCCGGCCGAGCACGGCGGGCGGCTCCGCGCCCGCGGTCGCCGCGAGCACCGCCGCCGCGGCGGCGTCCGTGCCGGCGCCGCACGCCGCCAGCACCAGCAGCCGTACGCCCGCCTCGGCGGCCGCCTCGGCCAGCCGCCAGCCGTACCGTAGGGCCTGCTCCACCTGCTCGTGGTCCAGGGCCGGCAGGTCCTCGATGGGCTCGGCCGCCGGCGCCTCGACGACCTGGAGGCTCGCGCCGCTCTCGGCGGCCAGCCGGGCCAGCACGCCCTGCCCGGCGCGGGCCTGTGCCGCCAGCCGGGCCGACTCCCCGGACGGGGAACCGGCGGTCGCCCCGCCGGCGTGGTCGCCGTGGAGCAGCAGCACCCGCACGGTGTCCCAGGGGGCCGGCGTCGGGGTGCCCTGGGTAGCCGCGGCGAAGCCGACCACCCGCTCCAGCACGCCCAGCCCGGCCCCGGGCACGTCCAGGGTGGCGAGCCGCTCCACGGCCTGCGGCCCGGCGTACTCGTCGGGCATCGGCAGTTCCATGCCGGGCTGGATGACCAGGCCCGTGGCGACCATCGGCAGCGCCATGGTCGGCACGGCCCACGGTGCGCCGGCCGGCTCCGGCGACGTGGCCGGGGTCAGCACGTCCGGCAGCGTCGCCGCGCGCTCGTCGCGCCCATCGCCGGCCGCCGGTGCGGCCGTGACCGCCGTCTTCGGCGCAGTGACCGCCTCCGGTCCCGCGACCGCCCCGGCTCCGATGGTCGGCTGGGTGGCGGCGGTCTTGAGCCAGCACGCCTGGCCGGCGACCACCAGAACCACCGCGTCGCACGCGTCGGCGACCGCCCGGTTGGCCGCGCCGAGGGCGTCGGTGAACGCCCGGCCCAGCGGGGTGGTCGGCACCAGCGACAGCCCCACCTCGGGACTGACCAGCACCACCCGGGCCGGGCTGTTCCGCACCGCCTCGGCCAGCTCGGCGACGGTCGCCGTGTCGTCCGCCGGCTGGTGGGCCGGGTCGAGCAGCACGGTCACCCAGCCGCCGAGGTCGTCGACGAGCAGCGTCTCGTTCGGCCGGGCCGAGGCGACGACGTCGGCCAGGCGGCGCGGGTCCTCGGCGGTCTCCTCGGTGGTCCAACCGTCCGGCCGTCGGGCGCGGTGGGCCTTCAGGCGGGCCGCCCACTCGGCGTCCTCCGGGTCGCCGGCCGCCGAGGTCGCCACGTAGCGGACCGTGGGCGCGTCGGCGACCAGGGACTCCGCGAACTCGGACTTGCCGGAGCGAATCCCGCCGAGCACCAGGACCGTGTTCCACCCGTCAACGGACATGCCCCGTACCTTAAGGCCGCCGCGGCCCGCGCCGCCGGTCGGCCCGCGCCGGTGACCACGGTTCGGGCGGGCGAACGGCGGGCCCGCCGGCGGTGCCGGGGTGGAGCGGCGGGTCGTCCGGCACGGGGCCGACTACGCTTGCGGAGGTTTCGTCCCAGGGGGACTTCAGCGGCGAGGGGAGACGCGGCATGGCGTGGAGCTGGCGGTACGAGGGCGCGAACGGCGAGGCGGCCGAGGGGCCGGCGGAGACGTTCGGGAGCCAGGCGGACGCCGAGTCCTGGATCGGCCAGACCTGGCGGGAGCTCGCGGCATCCGGCGTCACGACGGTCACGCTCGTCGAGGACGACCGGGTGGAATACCGGATGAGCCTCCAGCCCCCGGCCGAGTGATGACACCGGGCCGCCCGGGCGGCGGGGAGCCGCTGGTGCTCGGGGTCCCCCGGGCGGCCTTCCGGCCCAGCCCGGTGTTCCTGGCGCTGGTCGCGCTCTTCGCGGCCAGCGGCGTCATGGCCTGGAACCGGTTCGGCAACGTCCGGTTCGACGTGTTCCTCTTCGTCGTCTCGGGCTGGCTCGTCTCGCTCTGCCTGCACGAGTACGCCCACGCGGTGGTCGCCTACCGGGCCGGGGACCGCGACATCGCCCACCGGGGCTACCTGACGCTCAACCCGTTCAAGTACACCCACCCGCTGCTGTCGATCGTGCTGCCCGTGGTGGTGGTGCTGCTCGGCGGCATCGGCCTGCCCGGCGGTGCGGTGTGGGTCGACCGGCACGCCATCCCGGGGCGGCTGCGGCACACCCTGGTCAGCCTCGCCGGCCCGGCCACGAACGTGCTGTTCACGCTGGTGCTGGTGGCGGTGCTGCGGGTCGGCTTCGGCGGCGGCGGGTCGGTGGAGTTCTGGGCGGGCCTGGCGCTGCTGGCGTTCCTCCAGCTCACCGCCAGCGTGCTCAACCTGCTGCCGGTGCCCGGCCTCGACGGCGGCAACATGATCCAGCCGTGGCTGAACCCGCAGTGGCGGCGGATGTACGACCTGTTCGCCCCGTTCGGGTTCATCCTGCTCTTCGCGTTGCTGTGGAACCCGCGCATCGGCGGCTGGTTCTTCGACGCCGTCTTCGCCGTGGCGAACCTGCTCGGGCTGCCCCCGTGGCTCTACGCCGCGGGCCTCGACCTGATCCGTTTCTGGCAGGGCTGACCCGCTCCCGCACGTGGGTGGCGGGCCCCGGTCGGCTGGGTGGCGGACCCGGTCCGGCCGGCGCGTGCCGGCCGGACCAGGACGCCTCAGGGCCGCTGCGCCGGGGACTGCGTCTTCGCCGGGTCCCGCTCGACGATCGGGTCGACGATGTCGTCGATGGCCTTGAGCAGGTCGGCGTCGAGCTTCACCCCGGCCGCCTTCACGTTGTCGTGCACCTGCTCGGGGCGGGACGCGCCGATGATCGCCGAGGAGACGTTCGGGTTCTGCAGTACCCAGGCGATGGCGAGCTGCGGCATGCTCAGCCCGGCCTGCTCGGCCAGCGGCTTGAGCTGCTGCACCCGGGTCAGCACCTCGTCGGTGAGGAACCGGGCGATGAAGTTCGCCCCCGACTTCTCGTCGGTGGCCCGGGAGCCGGCCGGCGGCGGCTGGCCCGGAAGGTACTTGCCCGACAGCACGCCCTGCGCCATCGGCGACCAGACGATCTGCCCGAGGCCCAGCTCCTCGCTGGCCGGCACCACCTCGGCCTCGATGATCCGCCACAGCATCGAATATTGTGGCTGGTTGGACACCAGCGGGATGCGCAGCTCCCGGGCGAGCTGGTGGGCCGCCCGGATCTGGGCCGCCGTCCACTCGGAGACGCCGATGTAGTGCGCCTTGCCGGAGTGCACGACGTCGGCGAACGCCTCCATCGTCTCCTCCAGCGGCGTGCTGTGGTCGTACCGGTGGGCCTGGTAGAGGTCCACGTAGTCGGTCTGCAACCGGCGCAGCGAGCCGTTGATCGACTCGATGATGTGCTTACGGGACAGGCCCCGGTCGTTGCGGCCAGGACCGGTCGGCCAGTAGACCTTCGTGAAGATCTCCAGCCCCTCGCGGCGCTCGCCCTTCAGCGCCCGGCCGAGCACCTCCTCGGCCTTCGTGCCGGCGTACACGTCGGCGGTGTCGAAAGTAGTGATGCCCGTCTCGAGCGCGGCCCGGACGCACGCGGCGGCCGCGTCCTCCTCGACCTGCGAACCGTGGGTGATCCAGTTGCCGTACGAGATCTCGCTGACCAGCAGGCCCGAGTGGCCCAGGTGTCGGAATTCCATGGTCCGACCCTAGCCCGGCCCCGTCGCGGTCACCCGCCGGCGGGCTCCGCGGCAGACGGGCTCCGCGGCAGAACAGGTCAGGTCACACCAGGGGGCTGGCGTCGGCGAGCAGGCGGTCGATCTGGTCGACAACCCGGTCCCGGCTCGGGTGCACCGGGTCGATCAGCGGCGCGCCCCGCCGGTCCAGCGCCCCCCAGCGGCCGAGGCCGTCGCCGACCAGGTACGCCACCGGGTGCACCACCAACGCCGGGTACGCCGGGGCCACCAGCACCCGGCCCGTGCGGTCCACCACCCCCCGCCGGCCGTTCAGCTCCACCACGGCCAGCCCCTCGTCGGTGAAGCCGTCGACGTAGCGGCCGTCGGCCAGGGCCGTGGTGAAGCTGTGGTAACGGGTGGGCACCACCACCGTGCCGGTGCGGTCGACCGCCCCCCAGCCGCCCGCGAGGCGTACCGCCGCCACCCCGCCCCGGAACGGCCGGACGTCGTCGAAGCCCGGCGGGACCACCACCGTGTTGGACGGGTCGACCGCCATCCAGTTGCCGGTGCCGTCCATCGAGACCCACGCCAGGCCGTCGGAGAACGAACCGACCGAGCGGTAGCCGTTGTTGGCCTGGATCAGCGTGCGGCCCGAGTCGTCGATCAGCGCCCACCGGGTGCCCTCCGGCCGGCGTACCCAGGCCACGCCCTCCCGGAACGGCTGCACCTCGGCGTAGTCGGTGCCGATCACCAGGTTGCCGTCGGGGTCGGCGTAGCCCCACCGGTCCAGGTCCTCGTCGTACGTGGGCACCGGCGGCCGGGGCGTCCGCAGGATCTCCGACCGCCCGCGCGGGTAGGGGCCGAAGCCGTCCCGCCCGGCCCGTTCGGCGACCGCGTCCAGCGCGATCCGGGTGCGGGCGAGCAGCTCCGGGTCGGTGGCCCGGCGCAGGTCCAGGGCCCGCTCGAAGTGCTGGCACGCCTCGATCAGCCGGCCCTGGTCGTAGCAGCAGCGGCCGGCGTGCTCGTGCAGGGCCGCGCGCAGCCGGTCGGGCAGCTCCGTCGAGTTCGCCTCCGCGAAGAGCCGGTCGGCCTCCGCGAACTCGCCCCGCCAGCGCAGCACGTGGGCCAGCCGCGCCCGCGCCAGCGCGGTCCGCCGCAACTCGCCCGTGGCCTCGGCGTACGTCAGCGCGAGCCGGGCGTCGTCGACCGCGTCCGCCAGCTCGCCGAGCAGGCGCGACGCCACCGCCCGCAGGCTGAGCAGCCGGGCCCGGGACCGGTTGTCCAGGGCGACGTCGAGCTTGGCGGTCAGCCCCTCCCGTACGGTGCGCAGCAGCTCCGGATCGTCGGTCTCCTCGCGCAGGGTCTCCGGGTGCAGGCGCCACCGCAGGGCAGCGAGCGTCTGCTCCGGGTCAGCCGGAGCGGCCCGCCGCTCCTGGCCGGGCCGTGGCTCTGCCCCGGCGGCGGGCACCGGCCCGGCCGGCGACACGGGCTGATCGGGGACGCCGGACACGGGCTGATCGGGGACGCCGGAGACCGGCGCGGCCGGGATTCCCGAGACGGGGTGTGCCGGGATTCCCGAGACCGGGCGGGCAGGCACCCCGGAGACGGGGCTGGCGGGCGGTGCCGAGACCGGACGCGGCTGCTCCGGCACCGGGTGAGCGACGAGGGACGCGGACCCGGCCGGGGGTGCCGACACCGGTGGGGCCGGCGTGGCGCTCACCGGACGGGGATCCTCGGCCCGGTCGACCGACCCGCTGGCGGGCGGCGGGGAAGGGGGTGTCGCCGGGTCAGGATCGCCCGAAGCCGAAGCCGAAGCCTGGGCCTGGGCCTGGGCCGAGGGTGAAGCCTGGGCCGGAGCGGGCGTGGGGACGGGGTCCGCAGCGGCGGTGGGAGTCGACGGCCCGGTGGCCGGTGGCGTGGGGGCCGGTGGTGCCGGCCTGTTCGGCCGGAACCAGGCGTCCGTGTGGTCCGGCGTGGGCGACCTGTCCGTCGGACCGGCCGACGGCGCCTCGTCGGGACTCCGAGGCCGGCCGGGTTCGCCGGGGATGTCGTCGTCCGGTGCCGGGGACTCCGGCGCTTCCCCGGTCCGTGGGCCGGCGGGCGACGCGATCACGGCGACGTCCGGCCCGGCGTCGTCGAGCGGGCTGGCGGCGACAGCAGGGCCGGTGGTGATGTCCCTGCCGGCACGGTCGAGCGGGTCGGGGACGGCGGGATCGACCGACTCCGGGCTGGCCTCGGTGATCGGCCCCGGCCGTACGGGGTCGGGTGGCTCCGTAGCCGCGGAGACCGGAGGGCGCGGGCCGGACGACGACTCGTCCGATCGCGGAGCGGCGACCTGGATGGCCGAGGTGGCGACGGGGGTAGCTTCGGGCGGCGCGCCCGGTTGGGTGGTGTCACCCCCGCTGACCAGCGGTTCGTCGGGTACGGGCCGGGGCTCGGCCGGCCCGGGAGCCGGCAGGAACTCCAGCCGCAGCCGGGCGGCGGGCGGCGCGGATACGGGCTCGGCGGGCGGCGCGGAGACCGGTGTCACCGGTGCGGGGGGCACCGGCGTGACGACCGGAGACGGGGGAACCACGGGCGGCGTGGAGATCGGCCCGCTCGCCGGTGGGGCGGGAACCGGCGGAACCGGTGGGCCCGAGGTCGGCCGGACCGGTGGGCCGGAGACGGGCGCGTCGGAGGCGGTGGGCAGTCCGAGATCTTGCAGTTGTGGCCCCGACAAAAGGCGCGAAACGCCCTGGGTGGGGGCCGAAAGTGCAAGATCGACGGGGACCCGTGGCGCGCCGGCGGCCGGCTCCACCGGGCGATGCGGCTCGCTCGGGGGGCGGGTCGGTGCGACGGATGGACGCGCCGGCTCGGCCGGTGCGCGGTGCGGCTCGGCCGGCGGGCGCGCTGGTCCGGCCGCAGGGCGCGGTGGCTCGGCCGGCGGGCGCAATGGCTCCACCGGTGGGCGGTGCGGCTCGACCGGCCGGTGCGGCGGGGGGACGAACCGGGGCCCGGCGGCGGTGACGTCCTCCGTGGGCGGCGCCCCGGCCCGGTCGGCCGGCGGGCGGTGTCCGTACCGTTCGGTGACAGTCCGCTCGTCGGTCCGCCGCTCCGGGCGGTGCGGGTCGGGCCGTGCGGCGTCCGGGTGCCAAGGCTCCGGCCGGATCCGGTCGTCCGGGCGCGGCACGCCGCCGCCGACGTCTGCGGGTCGTCCGCCGACGCGGGGCGGCTCGGCGGGGCGGGGCGGTTCGGCGGGGCGGCCGGCGTGCCGGCCCAGGTCCGGGCGGAGCGGGCCGGGCTGCGGCCAGGGCAGGGCACCGTCGCGCGGCGGCGCCGGTCGGACGGTGGGCTCGCGGTGTTGCTCGGCGCGCGCGGCGGCCACGTCCCGCCCGTCCCGGTGCGGCTGGCCGTCCCGGTGCGCCGGTGTGCCCCGGTCGCCGGGCTGCTGCGGCGGTGCACCCCGGTCAAGGGGGCGTCGGGGCGAGTCGGCGTCAGGCCGGCCGATGGGCCGGCCGTGCTGGCGGGCGGGCCCGTCCGCTGGCTGACCGGCGTCGGTGCCCGGCGGTGCCGGCCATCCGTCCCGTCCCGGCCCGGGACGGCCGTCGCGATCCAGCGTGGGGCGGCGGCGCTCCGGCCAGCCCGGGCCGGAACGCCCCGGCCGGTCGCCGTACGGCCGGTTCGGGTACTCGTCCGGCTCGGGCAGCCAGCCGGCCTCGTCCCGGGGCGCGGGGGAGACCGGGGCCGACTCGGCGGGACCCGACCGTCGGCCGGCATCGGCGGGGCGCGGCTGCTCGTTTCGGTCGCCGTGCCGGCCGGCGGCCGGCTCACGGTCCGGCGTCCACCCGGGGGCGCGCCGGTCGTGCTGGTCGTGGGCGGGGTGCCGGGGCGGGTACGGCTCGGCCGGTCCGCGTTCGTCCCAGCCGCGCCGTCCCGGGCCCCGCTCGTCCGGTGCCGGGCGGCGGTACGGGGCGTGCTCGTCGGGGGCAGGTCGGCGGTGCGGGCCGGGTTCGTCCGGCGCGGGCCGGCGGTAGAGGGCGTGGTCGTCGGCGGTGGGGCGAGGGCGGTACCGGTCGGCTTCGTCGGGCGCGGGTCGGCGGTACCGGTCGTGCTCGTCCGGGACCGCACGGCGTTCGTCGGCGGCCGGCCGGCGGTACGGGTCGTGGTCGACGGCCGGGCGTCGGTGGGCGTCCTGCTCGGCGGGCCGCCGGTACGGGTCCTGCTCGGCCGGCCGGCGGTACGGGTCGTGGTCGACGGCGGGGCGCCGGTGCCGGTCGTACTCGTCCGGTTCGGGGCGGCGGTCCGTCCCGCCCCGTCGCCGGTCGTCGTCCGGCGCGGCGTGCCGGTCGCCCCAGCTTCGCCGGCCGCGGTCGTCCGGGGCGCGGTCGTGCCACGGGTACGCCCCGTCGCGCCCGCCCGGGGCCGGGCTCACCGGTCCGGCGTCCGGGGCGGGGCTGACCGGCTGCACCCCGGCCCGGCCGACGGCGGCGCGACCCCGGGGCGGGGGCGGCTGGTGCCGCAGGCCGATGTCGCCCGGGTAGCGCTGTCCCGGGAACTGCGGCTGCCACTCGGTGGTCGGTTCGAACACCCAGGACGGTTCGGCCGGGTCGCGCCAGCGGTCGATGAAGTCGCCGCTCATCTACAGGTCCCGTCGCCGCCCGCGCGGCGAGCCCGGGTGCCCGGCTCGCGTCGCTCGCTCACGGCGATGTCACCTCGTTGGAAATTGTCGCGCTGGGCACCCCACCTGCCGGTAAAGTCGCCCGGTCCGGCGCGGGGTGGCTGCGGAAGGAGGGTAACGGCGTGGGCTCTGTCACCGCCACTGTGGCACCGCCCACCGAGTCAAACGTTATCCTATGGTTTCGGACATTCGGTGCGATAGCGGGATCGGGATTCCGGCGGTACGCCACGTACCGGCAGGCCGCGCTCGCCGGTGCCGTCACCAACATCGTCTTCGGCTTCCTGCGCTGCTACGTCCTGCTCGGCGCGGCGGGTGCGGCCGGCACCGCGGCCGGGTACGACCGGGCGCAGATCGTCACGTTCGTGTGGGCGGGGCAGGGCCTGCTGGCGGTGATCCTGATCTGGGGCCGGCCCGACCTCGCCGACCGGATCCGCACCGGCGACGTGGCCAGCGACCTGCTGCGCCCGGTCCACCCGGTGACCAGCTACCTCGCCACCGACCTGGGCCGGGCGGGCTGGGCGTGCGTGTCCCGGCTGCTGCCGCCGTTCCTGGTCGGCCCGGCCTTCTTCGACGTGCACCTGCCGGCCCGCTGGTCGACCGTGCCGTTGTTCGTGGTCTCCACGACGGTCGCGGTGGTGCTCTGCTTCGGTTGCCGGTTCCTGGTCAACGCCACCGCGTACTGGCTCGAGGACGTCCGGGGCCCGCAGATCCTGTGGACCCTCGGCTCGGGGGTGCTCGCCGGGCTCTACTTTCCGCTGCCGTTCCTGCCCGACGGGCTGTTCCTGGCGTTGCAACTGGCCACCCCGTTCCCGAGCCTCCTGCAGACGCCGCTGGACGTGCTGGTCGAGCGGGACCCGACGGACGTGCAGGCGGGGCTGGTCGGGATGCAGGTCGGCTGGGCGGTGGCGATCCTCGCCCTGTGCCGGCTGGTGCAGCGCCGCGCCGAGCGCCGGCTGGTGGTGCAGGGTGGCTGAGGGGCGGCTGGCCGCGTACGGGGCGCTGCTCGGGGCGCAGGCCCGGTCGCAGGCCGCCTACCGGGCGTCGTTCGCGGTGGACCTGGTCGGCAACGTCGGGGCCACCGTCTTCGATGTGGTGACCGTCCTGGTGATCTTCGGCGTGACCGCGGAGCTGGGCGGGTTCACGCTGCGCGAGACGCTGGTGATGGTGGGCCTGTCGGCCTGCGCGTTCGCCGCCGCCGACCTGCTGGTCGGCAACGTCGAGCGGCTGCCCGCGTACGTGCGCACCGGGCTGTTCGACGCGGTGCTGCTGCGCCCGCTCGGCGCGCTGCCCCAACTGCTGCTGATGGACCTGCCGCTGCGCAAGGCGTCCCGGGCGGTCTTCGGGCTGGCCGTGCTGCTGGTGGCCCTCGGCCGGGCCGGGATCGAGTGGACCCCGGGCCGGGTGGCGCTGGCGCTGGCCGCCCCGCTGGCCGGGGTGGTCTTCTTCGGGTCGATCTTCGTGGCCACCGCCACCGTGTCGTTCTACTGGACCGACTCGGGGGAGCTGGCCAACTCGGTCACCTACGGCGGGCGCGACTTCACGTCGTACCCCGTCACGATCTTCGGCGGCTGGTTCCGGGCGGTCTTCGCGTACGGGATGGGGTTCGCCTTCGTCAGTTACCAGCCGGCGCTGGCGCTGCTGGGCCGGGCCGACCCGCTCGGCCTGCCGGCCTGGGTCGGCTGGGCCTCGCCGGCGGTCGCGCTGGTCGCCGCCGCCCTCGCCGCCGCCGCCTGGCGCGTCGGCGTCCGCCACTACCGGAGTACGGGATCATGAGCGTCATCGACGTGCGCGACCTGCGCAAGGAGTTCACGGTCCGGGTCAAGGTCGGGCGGCTGCGCCGCGAGAGGCGCACCGTCGAGGCGGTGGCCGGGGTCGACCTGCGCGTCGAGCGCGGCGAACTGCTCGGCTACATCGGCCCGAACGGCGCGGGCAAGTCCACCACCCTGAAGATGCTCACCGGCGTGCTCACCCCCACCTCCGGTCAGGTACGCGTCTGCGGGCTGCGCCCGGTGCCCGAACGCACCCGGCTGGCGCTGCGCGTCGGGGTGGTCTTCGGTCAGCGTTCCCAGCTGTGGTGGGACCTGCCGCTGCGGGAGTCGTTCGACCTGCTGCGGCACGTCTACCGGGTGCCGGCCGCCGCGCACGCCGCCCGGCTGCGCCGCTGCCGCGACCTGCTCGACCTGGACGCCTTCGCCGACACCCCGGTGCGGCAGCTCTCCCTCGGCCAGCGGATGCGCGGCGAGCTGACCGCCGCCCTGCTGCACGGCCCGGAGGTGCTCTTCCTCGACGAGCCGACCATCGGGCTGGACGTGGTGAGCAGGCAGGCCGTGCGGGGCTTCCTGGGCGAGTTGGGCCGCTCCGGCGACACCACGCTGGTGCTCACCACCCACGACCTGGCCGACATCGAGCGGCTGTGCCCGCGCCTCGTGGTGATCGACCACGGCCGGGTGGTGCACGACGGCTCGATCGCCGCGCTGCACGACCGGTACGGCTCCCGCCGGCTCGTCGTCGCCGACCTGGACACCGCGCTGCCGGAGCCGCCGGAGCTGCCCGGCGCCCCGCTGCTGCGGGTGGAGGCCGACGGGCACCGGCTGGTCTTCGCGCTGGAGTCGGCGGGCGTCGCCGAGGTGGTGGCCGCCCTGGCCGGGCTGGCCGCCCTGCGCGACGTCTCGATCGTCGAGCTGGACATCGAGGACGTCGTCGCCCGCCTGTACGCGGGTAAGGAGGGGCCCCTTGTTAACGCTTGCGGTATAGCAGGGGCCCCTTCTTGACAGGGGGCAGCGCTCAGACCGGGTCGCCGATGTTGACGCGGGGCGCCGGGGCGCGCATCCGGCGGAAGGTGATCGACCGCATGATCGCGTACAGGTAGAGGGAGCCGATCCGCTGGCCGGTCTTCGGGAACCGCTCCCGCACCAGCTTGGATATCTTCCGGCTGATCAGGACCGAGTCGATCAGCACGCCGAGGGCGAGCGCGCCCCACAGGATGTTGGAGATCAGCCGGACGACCGGGGGCATCGCCTGGTTGGAGCCGAGCAGCACGATCAGCGCCCCGCCGAAGAACCAGGTGCCCACCGTACGCCGGGAGTCGACCACGTTGCGGGCCAGCAGCCGCTCCGGGCCCCGGTCGCGCGGGCCGCCCTCGCGGCGGAACTCGGCCGCGGACTCGGCGCGCAACTGCCGCCGCCGCTCCCGCGCCTCCTCCTTGCTCAGTGGCCTGGTCGGGCCGGCGGGCCGACGCCCGGCCACGGGCCGCTTCGGCGTCTCGCGACCCTTGGCCGGGGTGTAGCCCCGGCGGGCGCGCGCGGACTCCTCGTCGGTCGTCACCGTGGTGACGGACTCCTCGACGAGGTCGGTTGGCTTGCGGCGAAACAGCGACGGCACGCGGAAAGGGTAGCCAAACGCCCGCGCCCGGTGCACATCGCGGTGCACCGGGCGCGGGCGGACGTGAGCAGGATTACTGTGGGTGGCGTTACGGGCGCTCGGTGTGGGCGCCCAGGTCGGCCAACTTCGCCTCGAAGTCCTCGTAGCCCCGGTTGATCAGGTCGACGCCGTACACCCGGGAGGTGCCCTCGGCGGCGAGCGCGGCGATCAGGTGGCTGAACCCGGCGCGCAGGTCCGGGATGACCAGGTCGGCGGCGTGCAGCTTGCTCGGGCCGGCGATCACCGCTGAGTGCTTGAAGTTGCGCCGGCCGAAGCGGCACGGGGTGCCGCCGAGGCAGTCGCGGTAGACCTGGATGTTCGCGCCCATCGTGTTGAGCGCCTCGGTGTAGCCGAGCCGCTGCTCGTAGACCGTCTCGTGCACGATCGACAGGCCTCGGGCCTGGGTCAGCGCCACGACGAGGGGCTGCTGCCAGTCGGTCATGAAGCCCGGGTGTACGTCGGTCTCCAGCGCCACGGCGTTCAGCTCGCCGCCCGGGTGCCAGAACCGGATGCCGCCCTCCTGGCCGGGGTCGCCCAGCTTCGGCGGCCGGGCGTCGGTCACCTCGTACTCGCCGCCGACCGAGCGGAAGACGTTGAGGAAGGTCATCATGTCGGCCTGCTGCGCGCCGAGCACCTCGACGTCGCCGCGGGTGGCCAGCGCCGCCGCCGCCCAGCTCGCCGCCTCGATCCGGTCCGGGATCGGCCGGTGGGTGTAGCCGTGCAGCTTCGGCACGCCCTGGATCTCGATCACCCGGTCGGTGTGCACCTTGATGATCGCGCCCATCTTCTGCAGGATGCAGATCAGGTCGATGATCTCCGGTTCGACGGCGGCGTTTCGCAGCTCGGTGACGCCCTCGGCCATCACGGCGGTGAGCAGCACCTGCTCGGTCGCGCCGACGCTCGGGTACGGCAGCGCGAACTTGGTGCCGTGCAGCCCGTTCGGGGCGGACAGGTGCAGCCCCTCCGGGGTCTTGTCGACCGTGGCGCCGAACTCGCGCAGCGCCTGGAGGTGGAAGTCGATCGGGCGCGGCCCGATGTGGCAGCCGCCCAGGTCGGGGATGAACGCGTGGCCGAGCCGGTGCAGCAGCGGCCCGCAGAACAGGATCGGGATGCGGCTGGAGCCGGCGTGCACGTTGATCTGGTCGGTGCTGGCGCTCTCCACGTTGGCCGGGTCGAAGACCAGCTCACCGTCCTCGGCGCCGTCGGTGACCTTGACCCCGTGCAGGCCGAGCAGCCCTCGGACGACCTCGACGTCGCGGATCCGCGGCACGTCGAACAGCCGGCTGGGGCTGTCGCCCAGCAGGGCGGCGACCATCGCCTTGGAGACCAGGTTCTTCGCGCCGCGCACGCGGATCCGCCCTTCGAGCGGAGTGCCTCCGTGTACGACCAGGACGTCATCGGTCAACGTAACCTCCAGCGCGTCGGTGCTGCCGTGTTGATGGTGATGCGGGCGATATGGGGGTTACCCGTGATGCGGCCGGATGAAAACGGGCCCGCGTGTCGTCGCCCCGGCAGCATAGCCCTCGGTGACGAAAATGGAGACGGTCACCTCGGGCCGGAGGGCACGAATCGGCGTTTCCGGCGCGATATGGTGCCCAGCCCGTAGCGCAGGGTGATCAGGTGCTCGCCGGTGGCGGGGTGTCCGCGCCCGGCAGGGCGAGCATCCGGTCCAGGGCCACCCGGGCGTGGTGCGCGGTGTCCGGGTCCACCGTGATCTGGTTGACCACCCGGCCGGCCACCAGCTCCTCCAGCGCCCACACCAGGTGCGGCAGGTCGATCCGGTTCATCGTGGAGCAGTAGCAGACCGCCTTGTCCAGGAACATGATCTGCTTGTCCGGGTGGGCCAGCGCCAGCCGGCGCACCAGGTTCAGCTCGGTGCCGACCGCCCACGCCGAGCCGGCCGGGGCCGCCTCGATCGCCTTGATGATGTATTCCGTCGAGCCCACCTGGTCGGCCGCGGTGACCACCTCGTGCCGGCACTCCGGGTGCACCAGCACGGTGACCCCCGGCACCCGCTTCCGCACGTCGCGGACGCTGTCGAGGGTGAACCGGCCGTGCACCGAGCAGTGCCCGCGCCACAGGATCATCTTCGCGTCGCGCAGCTGCTCCGGGGTCAGCCCGCCGCCCGGCTTGTGCGGGTCGAACAGGACGCAGTCGTCCAGCGACAGCCCCAGCTCCAGCACGGCGGTGTTGCGGCCCAGGTGCTGGTCGGGCAGGAACAGCACCTTCGACCCCTGCTCGAATGCCCAGCCCAGCGCCCGCTTCGCGTTCGACGAGGTGCACACCACGCCGCCGTTGCGGCCGACGAAGCCCTTGATGTCCGCCGAGGAGTTCATGTACGTCACCGGGACCGTCTGCGCCGCGACGCCCAGCTCGGTCAGCACGTCCCAGGCGGACTCGACCTGGGACAGCACGGCCATGTCCGCCATCGAGCAGCCTGCGGCCAGGTCGGGCAGGACCACCCGTTGCCGCTCGGCGGTGAGGATGTCGGCGCTCTCGGCCATGAAGTGCACGCCGCAGAAGACGATGTACTCCGCGTCCGGCCGGGCCGCCGCCTCGCGGGCCAGCTTGAACGAGTCGCCGGTCACGTCGGCGAACTGGATCACCTCGTCGCGCTGGTAGTGGTGGCCCAGCACGAAGACCCTGTCACCCAGCTCCGCCTTGGCCGCCGTGGCCCGGGCCACCAGGTCAGGGTCGCTGGGCGCCGGCAGGTCGCCCGGACACTCCACGCCACGCTCGGTGGCGGGGTCGCTGCCACGGCCGAGCAGCAGCAGGGCCGTCGCGGTGTTGGAGGGTTCCACCCAGGTCGAAGTCACGCCACTCATGGTTCCACAGCCGGGCGACAAGGCGGCCCGCGCCGGTGTGTGCTGCCGCACTGCCCCGCGCCGATGTGGCCTGCCACACTGCTCGGCATGCGCGTGCTGCTCTGTCCCGACAAGTTCGCCGGAACGCTGCCCGCCCAGGAGGTCGCCGCCGCCGTGGCCGAGGGCTGGCGGGAGGTGGCCGAGGGCGACGACCTGCTCATCCGGCCGCTCGCCGACGGTGGCCCCGGCTTCGTGGCCGTGCTCGCCGGGGCGCTCGGCGGGCGCCGGGTGCCGGTGCCCACCGTCGACCCGCTCGGCCGCCCCACCGACGGTGAGATCCTGCTCACCGACGACGGCACGGCATACCTGGAGAGCGCCCAGGCGTGCGGCCTGCACCTGCTCGCCGCCGCCGAGCGCGATCCCAGGGCCACCACCTCGTACGGGCTGGGGGCGCTGGTCACCGCCGCCGTGGAACACGGGGCCCGGACGGTGGTGATCGGGCTCGGCGGGTCCGGCACCAACGACGGCGGGGCCGGGCTGCTCACCGCGCTGGGCGTCACGCCGCTCGACGAGGCCGGCCGGGCCCTGCCGTACGGCGGGGCGGCGCTGGCCGCGATCGCCGGGCTCGACGGCACACCCCGGCTGCGCGGGGCCACCCTGGTCGCCGCCACCGACGTGGACAACCCCCTGCTCGGGCTGCACGGGGCCAGCAACGTCTACGGCCCGCAGAAGGGCGCGACCCGCGAAGACGTGCTGCTGCTCGACGCCGCGCTGGAGCGCTTCGCCGGCGTACTCGAACGGGATCTGCCGGGCTGCCCGCCCGGCCTCGGCGCGCTGCCCGGCGGGGGAGCGGCCGGCGGTCTCGGCGCGGCGATCCTCGCCCTCGGCGGCCGGTGCTCCTCCGGCATCGGCCTGGTCACCGAGGCCATCGGCCTGCCCGCCGCGCTCGACGCGGCCGACCTGGTGATCACCGGGGAAGGCTCCTTCGACCACCAGTCGCTGCGCGGCAAGGTCGTCGCCGGGGTGGCCGGGGCCGCCCGGGACCGGGGCGTGCCCTGCGTGGTGCTGGCGGGGCAGGTGAGCACCGGGCGGCGCGAGGCCGCCTCGGCCGGCGTCACCGACGCGTACAGCCTGGTGGAGCACTTCGGCGGCGAGGAGCGCGGCGGGCTCGACGCGGCGCTGAGCCGCCCGGCGGAGGGGCTGCGCCAGCTCGGCGCCCGGCTGGCCCGCCAGTGGAGCCGCTGAGCGCCCGCGACCCGGCCGTCGCGCGGGCCCGGCCTGCCGTGACCCGGGCCCGGCCTGGGGCCCCGGTCACGTCGACCGGGTGGTCCCGGCCGGGGCGGCGTACGATCGGAGCTGCGACCACATCGGGAATCACTGGACGACGGACGACGTTGGCCAGTGCGTCCAGACCCAGACCGCGCAGGGAGATTTCCACGTGACCACGCCAGCGCAGACCGAGTCGACCGAGGCCAAGGCCCCTACTTCCGTCGTCCTCACCGACGTCGCGGCGCAGAAGGTCAAGGCCCTGATCGAGCAGGAGGGCCGCGACGACCTGCGGCTCCGGGTGGCGGTGCAGCCGGGCGGCTGCTCCGGCCTGCGGTACCAGCTCTTCTTCGACGAGCGTTCGCTCGACGGTGACGTCGTCACCGACTACGAGGGCGTCGAGGTCGTCGTCGACCGGATGAGTGCCCCCTACCTGGCCGGGGCCACGATCGACTTCGCCGACCGGATCGACGCCCAGGGCTTCACGATCGACAACCCGAACGCGGGCAACTCCTGCGCCTGCGGCGACTCGTTCAGCTGAGTCCCGCTCCGGCGGACTTCAGCCGAGCCCCGGCTTTGGCCGGCTTCAGCTGAGTCCCGTTCCGGCCGATGCGGCGGGGCCGCCCCCGGTGGGGGTGGCCCCGCCGTCCGTTTTCCCGCACGGCCCTACCGTCCGTCGTCCCCCTCGGCGGGCGGGACCGGCGCGGACCCGTCCCGGCTCCACGTCGGGTGACGGTGGGTCGAGCAGAAGGTGACCGTTCCCCGTCCGACCCGCGACCACGACACCAACCGGACCGGTAGGCTGACCCGCGCCGTGCTCCCGACCGCGAGGGTTGACATGAAGATCGCCGTGACCGGCTCGATCGCGACCGACCATCTGATGAGCTTCCCCGGCCGGTTCGCCGACCAACTCATCGCCGACCAGCTCGACAAGGTCTCGCTCTCCTTCCTGGTGGACGACCTGGTGCTGCGCCGCGGCGGAGTGGCCGCCAACATCGCCTTCGGCATGGGCCAGCTGGGCCTGCGCCCGATCCTGCTCGGCGCGGTCGGCGCGGACTTCGCCGACTACCGCTCCTGGCTGGAGCGCCACGGCGTCGACTGCGAGTCCGTGCACGTCAGCGAGGTGGCGCACACGGCCCGCTTCGTCTGCACCACCGACACCGACATGTGCCAGATCGCCTCCTTCTACGCCGGGGCGATGAGCGAGGCGCGCAACATCGAGCTGGCCCCGGTCGCGCAGCGGCTCGGCGGGCTCGACCTCGTCCTGGTCGGCGCCAACGACCCCGACGCGATGCTGCGGCACTCCGCCGAGTGCCGCGACCGGGGGTACGCCTTCGTCGCCGACCCGTCGCAGCAGCTCGCCCGCATGGACGGCCGCGACGTGGTGGGGCTCATCGACGGCGCCGACTACCTCATGACCAACGAGTACGAGAAGTCCCTGCTGCAGAGCAAGGCCGGCCTCAGCGACGCCCAGCTGCTGGATCGGGTGAAGGTCCGGGTGACCACGCTGGGCAGCAACGGGGCGGAGATTGCCGGCCGGGACTTCGACACCATCCGCGTGCCGGTCGTCCGGGGTGCCCAGGCGGTCGACCCGACGGGTGTCGGCGACGGCTTCCGGGCCGGCTTCTTCACCGCCCTCTCCTGGGGGCTGGGCCTGGAGCGCGCCGCCCAGGTCGGTTGCCTGCTGGCCGCGCTGGTGCTGGAGACCGTCGGCACCCAGGAGTACGAGGTGCGCCCCGACGTGTTCGTCAAGCGCCTGGCGGAGTCCTACGGCGACCAGTCGGCCGACGACATCCGCCCCCACCTGCTCCCGTAACCCACCCAAGTTGGTGATCAAGAGGTTTGCGTCCCAGCAGAGATCGACTTTGACGCAAACCTCTTGATCACCAGGGCGGCGGGGCTACCGAGGCGGGCGTTACTGCCTTCGGGTGAGGGTCTTGGTGGTGGTTGCCGTGATGAACGCCGTCCAGTGGTGGGGCCGGAAGGCGAGAGTGGGGCCCGAGCGGTTCTTGCTGTCCCGCACGGCCACCACGTCGGGCAGCACGGCGCATTCCACGCATTCGCCGTTGTTGGTGCTGCGGCTGCTGGTGAACCAGCGGGCGGCGGTGAGGTCGGCGGTGGCGAGGTCGGGGGTGGACATCGTGGCCTCCGGGGGTCAGGCCGCGCCGGCCAGCTCCCTGATCAACGCGCGTGACTCGGCGGGCGAGAGGGCGACCTGGCGCAGGTTGTCTGCCACCATGCTATAGGTCCGCACGCCGTCCGGGTCCTGCACGTACATCGCCCCGTCCAGCACCTCGGTGTAGGCGATCGGCCGCACGTTGGCGAAGTCCAGCAGGACGAACTTGCCCAGCGGCGTCGCCGCGTGCGGCCCGTCCTCGGGACGGATGCTTGTCGAACTGGTGAACGAGTTCGCGCCCCGACGGTTCGCGATCTGCGAGGAGCACGGCGACCGGGTCGACGGTGCGGTCGTCGCCTGGGGCATGGCGTTCGCCGAGAGCGCCCTGCTGCGGTGCGACGATCAGACGTCGACCGGGCACTTCACGAGCGCCGAGAGCGCGCTGCGGCTCTTCGCCCGCACCGGTCGCCGACTCCGGCTGATCTGGATCGACGCCCTGCCCTGCGGCACGGGTCGGTGAGGCGCGAGGGGCGGACAGGTCAACCGATGCGGCGTACGTCGTAGCCCGGCCCGTCAGCGTGGGCGGCGACGAACTCCTGGCCGCGCATCCGGCACCACGCCGGGATGTCCACGGCCGCCGCCGGGTCGTCGGCGAGGACCCGCAGCACCGCGCCGACCGGCAGCTCCGGCAGCCGCCGGGCCAGCCTGATCACCGGCAGCGGGCAGCGCTGCCCCCGGCAGTCCAGCACCTCGGCCGGCGCAGCCCCCTCCGCCGGCGCAGCCCCCTCCGCCGGGGCAGTCCCCTCCGCCGGAGCCGGAGCCGGGCCGGTCACAGCCCCACCACCCCCGCCTCGGCCCGCAGTTGCGCGACGACCCCGGGCAGTTCGGCGAGGAACCTCTCCACATCGGCGACCGTCGTCTCCCGGTGCAGCGAGACCCGCACGTTGCCGTGCGACAGCACCCCCATCGCCTCCAGCACGTGCGACGGGCGCAGCGTCGACGACGTGCACGACGAGCCGGAGGAGACCGCGAAGCCGCGCCGGTCCAGCGCGTGCAGCAGCGCCTCCCCGTCGACGTACAGGCAGGAGAAGGTGACCAGGTGCGGCAGCCGGTCGACCGGGTCGCCGACCACCTCCACGTCGGGCACCTCCGCCGCCACCCGGGCCCGGATCCGGTCCACCAGCGGCGTCAGCCGGGCCGCCTCCGCCGCCGCGTCGGCCGCCGCCGCGCGCAGGCTCGCCGCCGCCGCCACGACCGCCGGCAGGTTCACCACCCCGGGGGTACGCCCCGACTCCCGCTCGTCCGCCGGCCACGGCGACTCCCAGCGGGTGCCCTTGCGCACCACCAGCAGCCCGACGCCGGGCGGCCCGCCCCACTTGTGCGCGCTGGCGGTCAGCACCGACCAGCCCGCCGGCACCGGCACCCGGCCCACCAGCTGCGCCGCGTCGACGTACAGCGGCACCCCGGCGGCGGCGCACGCGGCGGCGGCCCCGGCGACCGGCTGGACCGTGCCCACCTCGTGGCTGGCCCCGATCAGCGCGGCCAGGGCCACGCCCGGCGCGCGGACCGCGTCGGCGAAGGCGTCGAGGTCGAGCCGGCCGAGCCGGTCCACCGACACCGCGACGGCGCTGCCGCCGCCGGCCACGTGCCGCTGCGCGGCGTGCAGCACGGCCGAATGCTCGATCGCGGAGTGCACCAGCGTCGCGCCCACCCGCCGCCGTCCGGCCAGGCCGCCGAGCACCGCCGAGTGCGCCGCCGCCGTACCGCTGGGGGTGAAGGAGAGCTCGTCGGCGCGGACGCCGAGCGTGGCCGCGGCGGCCTCCCGGGCGGCGTCGAGGAGCTGGCGGGCCCGGCGGGCCTGGCTGTAGAGCCGGGCCGGGTCGGCCCAGCCGTCGTCGAGGGCGGCCAGCAGCGCCTGCCGGGCGACCGGGTGCGGCGGGGCGGCGGTGGCCGCGTCCAGGTAGACCGGGGATGCGCTCACGGCCCCGACGCTATCGCGCCGGTACGCCGAGGATCCCCCCGAAGGGGGCGTACGGCCACCCCAACACGGTCAGGCCCGTCATGGTCGAGTAATCTGCGACCGTCGGTGACGCCTTTGCCGCTGGTACGGGGACAACCAACCGCCACGGCGCGCTAGGGAGGCAGGACCAGGTGGTCGCAAGGAGTTCGGAGGTACGGCCCCCGGCCGTACGGCACAGCGCTTCTCCGGGAGCCGGTGGACGCCGGCGGCGTGGTGCTGGTCGGCTCGCCGGGCTCGGCCTCGGCGGCGCGGCGCTGCTGGTCCTGCTCACGGGCTGCGACGTCGGCAAGGCGTTCGGCGGATTCGGCTGGCCGCAGGGCGGCATCACGCCCGAGTCGCACCGAATGTACGACCTGTGGATCGCGTCCTGCATCGCGGCGCTCGCGGTCGGCGTGTTCGTCTGGGGCCTGATCTTCTGGTGCGTCGTGCGCTACCGGAAGCGGGGCAACGAGCTGCCGGTGCAGACCCGTTACAACCTGCCGATGGAGTTCCTCTACACGATCGCCCCGATCCTGATCGTGTCGGTGCTCTTCTACTACACGGCTGTCGTGCAGACCGACGTGATCCGCACGACGAAGAACCCGGACGTCACCGTCGAGGTCGTCGCCTTCAAGTGGAACTGGCAGTTCAACTACCGCGACGGCCAGGGCAAGGATGCCAACACGGTGGCGTCGGTGCTCGGCACCAGCGAGGTCATCCCGATCCTGGTCCTGCCGACCGGCCGGTCCATCCGGTTCGAGGAGACCAGCAAGGACGTCATCCACTCGTTCTGGGTGCCGGAGATGCTGTTCAAGCGGGACGTCATGCCCGGCAACATCCGCAACGTCTTCGAGGTCTCCAGCCTCGACGCCGAGGGCGCCTACGTGGGGCGCTGCGCCGAGCTGTGCGGCAGCTACCACGCCTTCATGAACTTCGAGCTGCGCGTGGTCTCCCCGCAGCAGTACGACCAGTTCCTGGCCGCCAAGCGCGACGGCAAGTCGACGCAGGAGGCGCTCACCGCGATCGGCGAGGACCCGTACGCCATCAAGACCAAGCCGTTCGACACGCGACGCAACACGGCCAACTTCAACCCCGACGACGTCGCGGCCGGCGCGGGAAGCTGAGGGAGCGGGCATGAAGACCGAGTGGCGTATCTTCCTGATCATCGCTGGGTTCCTCCTCGGCGCGACGATCCTCTACGGTGCCTGGACGTACGGCGACTCCGGCGGCCAGGTGGAGTGGGTCGGCACCGTGGCGCTGCTGCTGTCGTTCCTGCTCTGCTCGATGTGCGGCGGCTTCTTCTGGTTCGTCTCCCGCCGCATCGACCTGCGGCCGGAGGACCGGCCGGACGGCGAGATCGCCGACGGCGCGGGCGAGATCGGCTTCTTCAGCCCGGGCAGCTACTGGCCGTTCGGGCTGGCGCTGTCCGCCGCGATCGCCGGCCTGGGCCTGGTCTTCTGGCAGTTCTGGCTGCTGGGTCTGGGCCTGGTGGCGGTCGTC
Organism: Micromonospora sp. NPDC057141; assembly: GCF_042670805.1. NCBI lineage: Bacteria > Bacillati > Actinomycetota > Actinomycetes > Micromonosporales > Micromonosporaceae > Micromonospora > Micromonospora sp. NPDC057141. The sequence continues at coordinate 57,269 of NZ_JBHUVA010000017.1, forward strand.
TTCGCCGCCTGTGGCCTGCTCTTCGAGTACTACAGCGGCACCCGGCGCACCGCCGAGCACTGAGCCACCCGTCGGCTTACGGAAGAAGCCCGCGCCTCCCGTTGAGGGGGCGCGGGCTTCTCCGCGTGATAGGCCCGGCGAGGTGATCGGCTCCCGGCGGTGAGTCGGTCGACCCGGCTGGGGTGGTCGCGGCGGAGTGATCGACTCCATGTCGGCGACGTGGGGTGATCCTCGTTCCCGGATACCGCCGTGTCGCCGACATCGCGCCCCGGCGCCCGCGCCCGCCCCACCCCGGTCGGGCGCGGCGCGTGGACCGGGTCAGGCCGCCCGGCGGCGGGATGGGTGGGCGGGGCGGGTGGCGAGCCGGGTCGCCGGGAAGGTGAACGTGGCGATCAGCAGCGCCGTGCCGCAGCCGGTGCAGACCAGCTCCGGGCAGTCGGCGCCGTGGCCGTCGGCGCACGGCGGCACCTCGAACGGCCGCACGCCCTCGCAAGTGTCGCAGTGGAGCTCGCGGTCCGACACGGGCGTCTCCTCTCATGGCCGAAGCGGGAGTCTGAGAATCACTCGGCTGTAGTTTCCCACGGGAGTCCGACAATTCCCGCCGGGGGCGGGGCCGGGTGGTGCGCGGAACCGGTGGGTCAGGCGGAGCGGGCCACGTCGACCCAGCGGTCGAGCACGGCCGCAGCTGCGCCGGAGTCGACCGCCTCGGCGGCGCGGGCCAGCCCGGTGCGCAGCGCCTCGGTCAGGTCGCCGTCCAGCGGCCCCTGGGTGGCCAGCGCGGCGGCGGCGTTGACCAGCACCGCGTCGCGGACCGGGCCGGCCTCGCCGGCCAGCAGCCGCCGGGCCACGCCCGCGTTGTACGTCGCGTCGCCGCCCCGCAGGTCGGCGAGGGTGACCCGGGGCACCCCGAGGTCCGTCGCGTCCAGCAGCGCCTCCCTGACGGTGCCACCCTGGGCCGCCCAGACCCGGGTGGGTGCGGCGGTGGTGAACTCGTCGAGGCCGTCCTCGCCGCGCAGCACCAGCACCGAGTCGCCCCGGGCGGCGAAGACGGCGGCCATCACCGGGGCCATCCGCACGTCGAAGCAGCCGACCGCGCCGGCCCGGGGCCGGGCCGGGTTGGTCAGCGGGCCGAGGAAGTTGAAGAACGTCGGGACGCCCAGCTCGCGCCGGACGGGGCCGGCGTGCCGCATGCCCGGGTGGAACCGGCCGGCGAAGCAGAAGCCGATGCCGGCCTCCGTGACGCAGCGGGCCACCCCCTCCGGGGTCAGGTCGAGCGGCACGCCCAGGAACTCCAGCAGGTCGGCCGTGCCGCAGGAGGACGAGGCGGCGCGGTTGCCGTGCTTGACCACGCGTACCCCCGCGCCGGCCACCACGAGGGCGGCCATGGTGGAGATGTTCACGGTGTGGGCGAGGTCACCGCCCGTGCCGACCACGTCGAGCGCGGACGACCGCAGCTCCTCCGGCAGCTCGACCGGGACCGCCTCGCCGAGCATCGCCTCGACCAGCCCGGCGACCTCGGCCGGGGTCTCGCCCTTGGCCCGCAGCGCGACGGCGAAGCCGGCGATCTGGGCCGGGGCCGCCGAGCCGGACATGATCTCGCCCATCGCCCAGGCGGTGTCCGCGGTGGAGAGCTCCTCCCCGCGCAGCAGCGCGGCGAGCAGGTGCGGCCAGGTCCGTTCGCCCATGGCGGGCCTCCCGAGCGGGCGTGGGGATGCGGGGGACGGGGTGCCGGCCGGTGCGAGCCGGTGCGGACCGGCACGACCGGACCGGGCGACGCCGGTGGCGCGCGGGCCGGGAGCGGCTCAGGCCGGGGCGTGGCTGCGCAGCAGCTCGGCCACGGTGGCGCCGGTGGTCACCGGGTCGAGGGGGTGCACGAGAGTGGCGTCGACCTCGGCGTACGCGGCCAGCCAACGGTCGGCGGCGCGGGCGATCACCAGGCAGGTCGGGGGAGCGTCGTCCCGGTCGTCCTTGATCTGCCGGGCGATGCCGAGGCCGCCGCCGGGGCTCGCCTCGCCGTCGAGCAGCATCAGGTCGATCTCGTAGTCGTCGACCAGCCGCACGCACCCGGCGTAGTCGGACGCGTCGACGAACTCGACGCGCAGCCCGGGAGCCGGGCGGGCGCCGACGGCCAGCCGCATCCGGTCGCGGACCTGCGGGTCGTCGCTGTAGAGCAGGACGGTGCAAAGACGATCGCTCATCGCTGGCTGACTCCCACCTCGTAGCTGCCGAGCATCGTACCCGTCGCCGCCGGCCGGTCGATGTCCCGCCCGGACGGGCCGGTGATCGTACCGGAACGGGCTGGTCAGGCCGGGGACTGCGCGGCCTGGTCGGCGCGCTCGCGGGCCTCCTGGCGGTCCAGCTCGCGGTCGAGCCGGCGGGCCTCCCGCTCCGACTGGCGCACCCACTGCACCACCAGGACCGCGAGCATCGTCACGCTGACGAACTCGCCGCCGGCCCACAGGATGCCCCCGGCGACCACCTGGTCCGCGGCGGGATCGGACCAGGTGAGGCCGAGCGACGGGTACCAGTCGCCGCCGAACAGGGTCGTGCTCTGCATGACCGTGAGCCCGAGCACGGTGTGGAACGGCACCGACAGCACCATCAGCAGCGCCCGGGCCGGGTACGGCCAGCGCCCCGGCAGCGGGTCGAGCCCGAGCAGCGGCCAGAAGAACACGCAGCCGGTCATGATGAAGTGCGCGTGCACCAGCTCGTGCGCCCAGGCGTGTTCGAGGGTGTAGCGGTACAGGTCGCTGAAGTAGAGCGCGAACGGGTTCACCACGAAGATGGCGAACGCCACCAGCGGGAAGCTGTAGACCCGGACGACGCGGCTGTGCACGATCGCCAGCAGCCGCTTGCGCGGCCCGACCGGCAGGGTGCGCAGCGCCAGGGTGACCGGCGCGCCGAGGGCCAGGAAGATGGGGGAGACCATCGACAGCACCATGTGCTGCACCATGTGTACCGACAGCAGCGCGGTGTCGTACGCGTGCAGGCCGCTGACGGTGACCGCCGCGATGCCGCCGAGGCCGGGGCCGAGGAAGAAGACGGTGCGGGAGACCGGCCAGCGGTCCCCGCGCAGCCGCAGCCGGTACACCCCGTAGAGGTAGAGCCCGGCGGCGAGGACCAGCCCGAGGGCCAGCCAGCTGTCCAGCCGGGTCTCGGTGAACACGCGGGCCACGGTGAACGGCGGCGGCAGCGGGTCCCCGCCGGCCGCGAGCGCCGGGGGCGCGGCGACCGCCGAGGTGGCGGCGAAGATCGAATCGACGTGCTGCACGCGTTTCAGGCTAGGCCAGGCGATTCGGACCGCCACGATCGGGCCACTGATGCCACGGGTTTGGCACCCCGCTGATCGCCGGCCGTGGTCAGGGGCAATAATGACCGCGTGACTGCGGCCCCAGCCATTGACAAGAGCCGGATCCATTCCCTGACGCGGCCCAACATGGTCAGCGTCGGGACGATCGTGTGGCTCTCCAGCGAACTCATGTTCTTCGCGGCGCTGTTCGCGATGTACTTCTCCATCCGCGCGGCGGCGCCGGAGCAGTGGGCGAAGCACACCGAGCACCTCAACATCCCGTACGCGACCACCTTCACGGTGATCCTGGTGTTGTCCTCGGTGACCTGCCAGCTCGGGGTGTTCGCCGCAGAGAAGGGTGACGTCCACGCCCTGCGGCGCTGGTTCACGATCACCTTCGTGATGGGTCTGATCTTCGTGCTCGGTCAGGTGAACGAGTACGTGACCCTGGTGCACGAGGGCGTGAAGATCAACGCGGACGGGTACGGGTCGATGTTCTACCTGACCACCGGCTTCCACGGCCTGCACGTGACCGGCGGTCTGGTCGCCTTCATCATCTTCATGGTCCGCACGACCATGGGCCGGTTCACCCCGGCGCAGGCCACGTCGGCGATCGTCGTGTCGTACTACTGGCACTTCGTCGACGTCGTGTGGATCGGCCTCTACGCCATGATCTACTGGCTTCAGTGATCTTGGCGCGTCACGAACCGCGCCGCTGCCCCGTCCTCTGAGACAAGGTCCCACCGGTTAAGGACACAGGTCATGACTTCTGACAACGACCGCCGACGCGGTCTGCTCGCGCGGTTGCGCGGCGAGCGGTCCGCAGCGCGCAGCAGGGGCCGCCGCCGGCTGGGCGCCGCGGTCCGCCTGATCGCCGCGCTCACGCTGGCCGGCGGCGCCTACACCGTTTTCGCCCCCGGCGTGCAGGCGCAGGAGAATCCGCCGCTCACCGGCGCCGCCGCCGAGGGCAAGGCGCTGTTCGACGTGAGCTGCGTGACCTGCCACGGCCGTAACGCGCAGGGTGTCGAGGGTCGTGGCCCGAGCCTGATCGGGGTCGGCGCGGCCTCCGTCGAGTTCCAGGTGAGCTCCGGCCGGATGCCGATGGCCCGGCAGGAGGCGCAGGCCATGCGCAAGCCGCCGGTCTTCACCGACGAGCAGGTCCGCCAGCTCGGCCAGTTCGTCCAGGAGCTCGGCGGGGGTCCGCAGGTCCCCGAGGGCGACCTGCGCGAGGGCGCCAACCTGGCCACCGGCGGCGAGCTGTTCCGGATCAACTGCTCGCAGTGCCACGCCTTCGGCGGTGGCGGCGGCGCCCTGTCCTCCGGCAAGTACGCGCCGAGCCTGCACCCGGCCAGCGACCGGCAGATCTACGCCGCGATGCTCAGCGGCCCGCAGAACATGCCGGTGTTCGGGGACAACCAGATCACCCCGGAGCAGAAGGCGGACATCATCGCCTACATCCAGGACACCCTGAAGCACGACCAGGACCAGGGCGGCTTCAACCTCGGCCGGTACGGGCCGTCCACCGAGGGACTGGCGATCTTCCTGATCGGCATCGTCGCGCTCGTCTTCGCCAGCCTGTGGATCGCGGGCAAGTCGTGACCGAGCGGATCATTCGATTCAGCGCTGCGGTGCCGCGGTCCGGCACCGCCCGTAGCGAGGTGACGGCATGAGCACCAAGACCGAGCACCAGGCCCACCAGGGCCCGGAGCCGCTCGACGTCCACGACCCGCGGCTGAGCCGGTTCGACATCGTCCGGGAGGGCGCGCGCCGGGACGACATCGAGATCGTCCACTACGAGGAGCAGGTCGTCCCGGGCAGCAAGGCCGAGCGCCGGCTGACCCGTACGGTCGCCTCGATGTTCCTGCTGACCGGCCTGGCCGCCACCGCCTTCCTGGTCGTCTACATCTGGTGGCCGTGGGAGTACGAGCCGGGCACCGGCGGGGACAAGTACTACACCCCGCTGCTCGGACTCACCCTCGGGGTGGCCCTGCTGGGCATCGGTTTCGGCATCCTGACCTGGGGCAAGAAGCTGCTGCCCAAGGAGGTCTCGATCCAGGACCGGCACGAGAACGACCCGAACGCGCCGGAGAGCCGCAAGATCACCGGTGAGACGATGCTCTACCTCGCCGACGAGCTCGGCGTGAAGCGTCGCCCGCTGCTGGGCATCTCGTTGCTGGCCGGCCTCGCGCCGGTCGGCGCGGTCGCCGCGGCCCCGCTCGTCGGCGGCCTGATCTCCGACCCACACAAGAACAACCAGATGTTCACCACCGGCTTCGCGCCGGCCGACGGCCACAAGATCCGGCTGGTCCGCGAGGACGGTCGGCCGATCCGCCCGGCGGACATCAGCGCCGGCGGCCAGCTGACCGTCTTCCCCGGCATCGAGCACGGGGTGAGCAACAAGCACGCCGACTCCCCGACGCTGCTGATCCACCTGCGCGAGTCCGACGCCCAGGTGTCCCGCGAGGCCAACCAGCGGGTCGGCCACGGGAACTACATGTGGGGCAACTACGCGGCGTTCTCCAAGATCTGCACGCACGCGGGCTGCCCGGCGAGCCTGTACGAGCAGCAGACCAACCGGCTGCTCTGCCCGTGCCACCAGTCGCAGTTCCTGATCACCGACAACGCCCGGCCGGTCTTCGGCCCCGCGAGCCGGCGGCTGCCGCAGCTGCCGATCGAGGTGGACGACGAGGGCTTCTTCGTGGCGCGGTCGGACTACACCGAGACCGTCGGGCCTGACTTCTGGGAGCGGCCGTGAAGCGTCGTAAGTTGGACATGGCGTCCGTTCCGGGCAAGGCCGCGGTGGGGGTGGACGAGCGCTTCCAGGTCTCCACGCCGCTGCGCAAGCTGCTGAACAAGGTCTTCCCCGACCACTGGTCGTTCCTGCTCGGCGAGATCGCGCTGTTCTCGTTCGTCGTGCTGCTGCTGACCGGCGTCTTCCTCACGTTCTTCTACGAGCCGGCGATGACCGAGGTGGTCTACAACGGCAGCTACGCCCCGCTGCGGGGTACGCCGATGTCGGCCGCGTACGCCTCCAGCCTGGACCTGTCGTTCGACGTCCGCGGTGGCCTGGTCATGCGGCAGATGCACCACTGGTCGGCGCTGCTGTTCATGGCCGCGATCGTCGTGCACATGCTGCGGGTCTTCTTCACCGGCGCGTTCCGCAAGCCGCGCGAGACCAACTGGATCATCGGCTCGCTGCTGTTCTGGGTGGGATTCCTGGCCGGCTTCACCGGCTACTCGCTGCCGGACGACGGCCTCTCCGGCACCGGCCTGCGGATCGCCTCCGGCATCATGCTGTCGATCCCGGTGATCGGCTCCTGGGTCACCTCGTCGATCTTCGGCGGGGAGTTCCCGGGCGAGATCATCATCAGCCGGTTCTTCATCGCCCACGTGCTGCTCATCCCGGGCCTGCTGGTGGCGCTGATCAGCGCCCACCTCGGCCTGGTCTTCAAGCAGAAGCACACCCAGTGGCCCGGCCCCGGCCGGACCAACGAGAACGTGGTCGGCGAGCGGATGTTCCCGCGCTACGCGCTCAAACAGGGCGGCTTCTTCATGGTCGTCTTCGGCGTGATCGCCCTGATGGGCGGCCTGTTCCAGATCAACCCGATCTGGTACTTCGGCCCGTACGAGGCGTGGGTGGTCTCGGCCGCCAGCCAGCCCGACTGGTACGTCATGTTCCTCGACGGCTCGACCCGCCTCATGCCGGCGTGGGAGATCAACATTCCGATCGGCGACGGGTACGTCATCCCGCCGCTGTTCTGGCCCACCGTCGTGCTGCCGGGCATCCTGGTCGGCCTCTCCACGCTCTACCCGTTCGTGGAGGCCCGCCGGCTCAAGGACTACCGCAGCCACAACCTGCTCCAGCGCCCTCGCGACGTCCCCGAGCGGACCGCGATCGGCGCGATGGCGGTGGCGTTCTACATCGTGCTGACCCTCTCCGGTGGCAACGACGTGATCGCGGACAAGTTCCAGATCAGCCTCAACGCGATGACCTGGGCGGGCCGGATCGGCCTGCTGGTGGTCCCGCCGCTGGCGTACTACGTGACGTACCGGATCTGCCTCGGCCTCCAGCAGCACGACCGGGAGGTGCTGGCCCACGGCGTGGAGACCGGCATCATCCGCCGGCTGCCGGACGGCCGGTTCGAGGAGGTCCACCAGCCGCTGACCGCCGGCGGCCACGACGGTCACGGCGAGCTGGAGTACGCCGGCTGGGTGGTGCCCAAGAAGATGAACCGGCTCGGTGCCCTCGGGCCCGCCATCCGGGGCTTCTTCTACCCGATCGAGAAGCCGGCCGAGTCGCCGGTCTCGCCGGGGCACCCGCCGGTCGAGCCCCGGCCGGAGCGCAAGGAGATCGGCAGCGGGGAAGCCCGCCGCTGACCCGCCGCACCAACAAGCCGCACGTGGCGCCCGCCGAACCCTCGGCGGGCGCCACGTCCGGTTTCCGCCCCCGGGCGACCGCCGAGCGCCGGCGGCACCCCGGCACCTCCCGCCATGCGGCTGCGGATTCGCAGGGTTAATCCGGGTCAGCCGGGTATCCGTGCGGTCCAACGAAAAGGGGGAGGGAAACATGTTGGGTCTCAAGCGCCTCGGACTGCTCGCCGCCCTGGTGGTGGTGGGGCTGGCGCCCGCGGCGGCGGCACAGGCCGCACAGCCGTCGACGCAGGACAGCCAGTACCTGCAGGCGCTGCACCAGGTGAACCTCGCGGAGATCGAGTCCGGGAACCTGGCGCAGCAGAAGGGTCAGAACCAGCAGGTCAAGGACCTGGGTGCGCAGTTCGTCACGGATCACACCCAGCTCGACCAGACGGTGCAGGACACCGCGCAGCAGCTGAACGTGAAGCTGCCGGACGCGCCGACCGCCGACCAGCAGAAGGTCATCAACAAGCTCAAGAAGCTCAGCGGCGCCGAGTTCGACAAGGCGTGGGTGACCGCTGAGCTGGCCGGTCACGTCCAGGCCATCCAGGCCACCCAGACGGAGATCTCGCAGGGCACCGAGCAGTCGGTGGTCCAGCTGGCCCAGAACGCCCTGCCGGTGCTCCAGGCGCACTACGACGCGCTGGTGGCCCTGGCCCAGACCCTGGGCGTCCCGGTCCCGCAGACCAGCGCCAGCGGCACGCCCAGCCCGGGCGCGACCACCACGACGCCCGCTCCGGGCGGCACCACCGAGGCCCCGGCCCCGGGCGGCACCACCGAGGCCCCGGCCCCGGGCGGCACCACCGAGTCGCCGACCCCGGAGATCACCGAGACGCCGGCCCCGAGCGTCAGCTGACGCCGCAACACCCCAGGTAGTAGCCAGCCCGCCGCTCGGTGGGCTGGCTACCGCCGTGGCGGCTGGACGGATTGCAGCCGGCGGCGGGATCAGCCGGTGCCGGTGGCGGGATCAGTCGGTGCCGGCCAGCCCGATCGCGAACGCCTCCTCCAGGTCGTGCTGCGAGTAGGCTCGGAAGGCGATGTGGGACTCGGTGTCGATCACCCCGGGCACCTTGGAGATGCTGCCGGCGATGACCTGGGCGATCTGGTCGAACTCCCGCACCCGCACGATGGCGATCAGGTCGACGTGCCCGGCCACCGAGTAGACCTCGCTCACCCCGGGCAGGGCCGCCAGGTTCTCGGCCACCTCGGGGATCGAGTCGGTGGCGCAGTCGATCAGGACGATCGCGGTGATCACTGGTCTGCCCTTCGTCGCGCGTGCCCGCCACGCCGGTGGTGGCGTCGACGACCATCGTAGGCGCGCCCGCTGGATCCTGTGCAGCGGTGCGGCGCGGCTCGTCGTGAGAGCGTCCCGCGACCACGCTCCGCGAATCGCCATAGGGCCTCTTGCCGGTGAAAGGTAGCCTCACTCTCCGCTGCCATCATCCGACCTCGCCTGACACCTTCCACCTCCTTTGCTCTGCACCCACGGGCGCAACAATGCGCGGAGCTGGGCGTACGCAAGATCCGAACCGGGGCGGACCCGGCGATTCGATTGCGCTGTGCGACCGCTGCGTGGGTGGGTGCAGAGCAAAGGGGAGAGTTGGAGGGGTGGGGTCGGCGGGTCGGCTGACTACGTTGCGTCACCTATCGCGGCGCGCCGAGGCACCCGGGGCCGGTGCGAGCGGTGAGCGGAGCCGCCAGCCGGGGCGGGCTGCGGGCGGGCCGCGACGGTCAGGCCGCTCAGCGGGGCTCCGCCGCGACGGTCAGGCCCCCGGCCACGCGGACCACCCCGGTCAGGTGCTCCCCGGCGGCCACCTCGGCGCCCGGCCAGAGCACCGAGCGGATCACCTCGCCCCGCACGGTCGCCCCCGCGCCCACCACCGCCTCCCGGCACCGCCCCGTCACCGTGGCGGTCGGGTCGACCAGGTTGCCGCCGCCCGCCGCGTGCAGGTTGGCCGTCAGGTAGTCGGCCGGCGTGCCGGTGTCGTAGAAGATACCGGCGTAGGGCACCACGGTCAGCGCCCCGGCCGCCTCGGCCGGCCGCCACACCGCCCGGACCAGGTCGCCCGGCTCCACGGCGAGGCCCCGCACCAGCCGCCACGGCAGCAGCGAGAAGCCGGTGAACCGGTGGCCCGAGAAGGTGCCGGGGGCGGCCGGGTCGTCGGCGGGCTGGCCGAGCAGGCGTACGGTCTCGCCGTCCCAGCCGGCGAGCAGCGCGGCGATGTCCGGTCCCGGGTCGGCGGCCGGGTCGGCGAGGTACGCGTCGGCGTTGCCGACCAGCACGCCCCGGCCGGCGATCCAGTCCCGCAGGTTCGCCACCCCACCGGCGGTGCCGAGCGGGGCGCCCGGCTCGACCGAGAGGCGGGCCCGGTCGCCGACGTGCGCGACGACCTGCTCACCGAGGTAGCAGGCGTTCACCGCCACCCGGGCCGGGCCGGCGAGGCCGAGCCCGGCGAGCCGGGCCAGCGCCCGGTCGAGCAGCGGCACGTTGCCCACCGGGCAGAGTGCCTTCGGCAGCCGTTCGGTGAGCGGGCGCAGCCGGGTCCCCTCGCCGGCGGCGAGCACCACTGCGCAGACCTCCGGCCCGTCGGCCGGACCGCCCACCGCGCTCCCCGGCCCGCCGGCCGTCGGGTTGGTCACGCAGCCGGGCCGGGCGGCGCCTCGCCGGCGCGCGGCCCGATGCCGTAGCGGCCGAGCAGGTTCGCCGTGGCGCGGCTCAGCCTCGGCAGGTCGTCCAGCGGATGCCAGGCGGCCTCGAAGACCTCGGCGCCGTCGACCGTCAACTGCGTGGTCGACGCCGGGACCTCCGCCTCGAAGACGACGTCCACCCAGCCCTTGGCGTGCACCACGGCGTTCGGCACGGCCGGGCGGAGCCGGTCGGGGGAGAGCCGGACCCCGGACTCCTCGAACAGCTCGCGGGCCGCGCCGACGACCGGCTCCTCGCCGCGTTGCAGCAGCCCGGCCGGGAGCGTCCAGCTGTGTCCAGGGGGCTGACGTAGCAGCAGCAGGCGACCGGCGCCCTCGGCCTCGGTGTCGCGGACCAGGGTGACCGCCCCGACGATGTACTTCGGTGTGGCGAGCCGGACCAGCCGGCGGCGCATCGACACGGGTAGCCGGTAGAAGACCTGGTAGGCGAAGGCCCGTCCGGTGGCGCGGGAGCGGGGGATCATCGCTTCAGGCTAGTGGCCGGTGCGGGGCGGACCGGGCACCGGGGCAGGAACGTCACTGGCGGTGGTCGACCAGGTCGATGAGCTGCAGGACCACCGCGTCCGGTTCGAGGGCCCGGTCGAAGACCGCCACCAGCAGGGTCTCCAGGTCGGGGTAGCCCAGCTCCTCCGACAGCCGCAGCAGCGGCAGGTCGTTGGCCAGCCCCCGGTCGTGCTTGCGCAGCGCCAGCCCGATCGTGGCCCGGCCGAGGCGGACCTTGTCGGCGATCGAGATGCCCGGCTCGGTGTGCTCGGCGAACCAGCGGTTGATCTGCATCTGGGCGTGCGGTGACTTGACGAAGCCGAGCCACTCCCGGCGGGGGCCGCGCGGGGCGACGTCCGCCTCGAAGCCGGACTCCGCATCGGACTCGGTGAAGATCTCCACCACGTCGCCCTCCTCCAGCTCGGAGGAGAGCGGGGCGAGCCGGCCGTTGATCCGGGCCGCCAGGCAGCGGTCGCCCCGGTCGGGGCCCAGCTCGTACGCCACGTCGACCGGAGTGGCCCCCGCCGGCAGGACCACCTGCCGCCCCTCGACGACCACCTGGATCTGCGCCTCGGCGAGGTCGCAGCGCAGCGACTCCAGGAACTGCGCCGGGTCGGGCGCCTCCTGCTCCCAGTCGAGCACGCGGCGCAGCCAGTCGAGTTGCTCGGCCTGGGCGGCAGCCCTGGCGGTGCGGGGGTAGCGGAAGTCGGCGGCGATGCCGTACTCGGCGGCGAGGTGCATCTCCACGGTGCGGATCAGCACCTCGACCGTGCGGTCCTTCGGCCCGCAGACGCTGGTGTGCAGGGAGCGGTAGAGGTTGTTCTTCGGGGAGGCGATGAAATCCTTGAACCGGCCCGGCACGGGTCGCCAGAGGCCGTGCACCGCGCCGAGGGCGGCGTAACAGTCGGTCGCCGGGCCGTCCACGACGATCACGATCCGGGGCAGGTCGAGCGGGATGCTGTGCCCGCCGGCGACGGTGTCCTTCCAGATCGAGTAGAGGTGCCGGGGTCGGGGGGAGACCTGGGCGTCGACGCGGCTGCGGCGCAACGCCACCTTCGCCTTGGCGACCACGTCGTCGAGGTACGCCGACCAGCCGGGCCGGTCGTGCACGAACCGGGCGATGCGGGCGTGCTCGTCGGGCTCCAGGTGCAGCAGCACCACGTCGTCCAGCTCGCGTTTGAGGGTCTGGATGCCCAGCCGGTCGCAGAGCGGGACCAGTACCTCCAGCGTCTTGCGGGCGATCCGCTCCCGCGACGCGGCCGAGCGGACCCCGAGGGTACGCATGTTGTGCAGCCGGTCGGCCAGCTTGATGATCAGGACCCGGACGTCCTTGCCGGCTGCGACGATCATCTTCCGGGTGGTCTCCGCCTCGGCGGCCTTGCCGTAGAACGCCTTGTCGAACTTCGTCACCCCGTCGACCAGGTGGGCCACCTCGCCGCTGAAGTCCTCGGCGAGGGCCTGCAGGGTATAGCGGGTGTCCTCCACCGTGTCGTGCAGCAGCGCGGCGACCAGTGTGGTCGCGTCCATGCCCAGCTCGGCGCAGATCTGGGCGACCGCCAGCGGGTGGGTGATGTACGGCTCGCCGCTCTTGCGGAACTGGCCGCGGTGCATGTTCTCCGCGATCGTGTAGGCCCGGCGCAGCACCGCCGCCTCCGTGGCCGGGTGGATGCCCCGGTGCGTGCGGATCAGGTGGGTCACCGGGTCCGTGTCGGAGGTGGGCCAGCTCAGCAGCGACCGCAGCCGCCGCGCCAGGGGCAGGTCGCCCGGCTGGGTCGGGAGCGCGCCCCCCAGGGCGGCGCCGTGTCCGGCGTCGACGTCCACGAGGGACACCTCCTCACCCCGGCCCCTCGGTCACCGGGCACGGCAACCGGGAGCAGGCCCACGAAACGGGCAGTACTGCACTTCATTAACAGCCTAAGCGAGTCGAGGTCGTCCGATCGGTCACTTGGTCATGGGCGTTCGGTCGAGAGTTGGTGGGAAGCGGCGCTCTCGATCTTGCTGAGCAGGTCACGGAAGCGGGCCGCCCCGGCGGCCGGGGAGGCCCAGCCGGAGGACATCTCCACCAGCCGGGTCTCGGGTCGCTCCAACCAGGACAGGATGCGCTCGGATTCCTCGGCGGAGGCCCGGGGCACCGGGCCGGGCCCGGGCGGCACCGTCTCGGCGGTGGCCCGGATCAGCTCGATCGTCGGTCGCGGGTGGACGCCCGGCGGGGAGACCCCGGCGCCGGCCAGCCGGCCGTGCCGGATCAGGGCCAGCTCCCATCCGCCCCGGGCGGCCGGCCGGGCGGCGGCCAGCTCGGCGATCCCGGCCAGCGCGGTCAACCGTTGCATCCGGACGGTCGCCCGGAGCACCGCGGCGAGCCGGGACCGCGCCACCGCCGCCTCCTCGTACCGCTGGTCGGCCGCCAGCGCCCCGATCCGGGCCAGCAGGACGTCCACCACGGACCCCGGGTCGGTGGCGGTGGCCGCGCGGAACGGGGCGACGGCGCGGGCCGCGTATTCCCCCGGGGTGATCCGGTGCTCGCAGGGCGCCGGGCAGCGACCCAGCTCGGCCAGCGCGCACGCCGGGGTTACCGTGCGCAGCGACAGCCGGTGGGTGCACTGGCGCAGCGGGAGCGCGTCGTGGAAACCGGCGGCGGCCAGCTCCGCCGCCCGTTGGGAGCCGAACGGGCCGAGGTAGACCTCGTCGCCGTCGGCCAGCGACCGCACCACCGACAACCGGGGGTACGGCCCGTCGGTGAGCTTGAGCCAGACCATCCGCTCGGGAAACTTCGACCGCCGGTTGTACGGCGGCGCGTGCGCGCCGATCAGCCGCAGCTCCCGCACCTCGGCCTCCAGCGAGTGGGCGCACTCGACCGCCTCCACCCGCTCGGCGGCGGCCAGCATCTCCGACATCCGGGCCCGCTTCTCGGCGGCCGTGAAGTAGCTGCGCACCCGGGTGGCGATGTCGCCGGAGGTGCCGACGTAGAGCGGCCGGTCGTCGGCGGCCCGGAAGATGTAGACCCCCGGCACCTTCGGCAGCCCGTCGGCGAGGTGGCGCTTGCGCCGCTGGGTCGGGGTGACCGCCCGGGCGAACTCGATCGCCTCCCCGACGGTGTCGACCCGGTGCCCGCCGAGGCGCGCGATGAGGCCGTGCAGCACGTCGACGGTGGCCAACGCGTCGTCGAGCGCGCGGTGGGTGGGCCGGGTGGCCGTGCGGAAGTAGGCCGACAGGGTGCCCAGCTTGCGGTTGGGCACCTCGTCGCGGCTGAGCACCCGCCGGGCCAGCGCCGCCGTGTCCAGCACCTGGGGGTTGGGCCAGCGGTAGCCGTGCCGGGCGCAGGCGGCCTTGAGGAAACCGACGTCGTACGGCGCGTTGTGGGCGACCAGCACCGCGTCGGCGACGAACTCCAGGAAGCTCGGCAGCACCTGCTCGATCGGCGGCGCGGGAACCAGCATGGCCTGGGTGATCCCGGTCAGCACGGTGATGAACGGCGGGATCGGCACGCCCGGGTTGACCAGGGTGGCCAGCACCCCCAGCTCCTCGCCGCCGCGCACCTTCACCGCGCCGATCTCGGTGATGCCGCCGCCGTCCGGCGCGCCGCCGGTGGTCTCCAGGTCGACCACCACGAAGGTCGTCGCGTACAGCGGCAGCGCCGGGTCCACGCCGCCGCCCGCCGCCTGGCCCAGCCCGGCGAGCGCCTGCTGGACGTATTCCGCTCCGCCCACCCAGGGCACGGTAGACCCAGGGTCCGACACTCCCGCAACAGCGGCCCCATCCGTCACTCCTGGGGCTAGGATGAGAGATCAGCTCACTCACCGGGCGGTGGGCCCGGTCGCGGTGGGAGACTTGCCACATGCCCCTCACCGAGCCGCACGACGACAACCTCCCGCAGGAGGAGTCGGTCGGCGCCGCGCGCCACACCGGTGAGGATGACCCGATCTCCGGGGCGAGCACCCCGGCCGAGCTGGAGCCCGCGCCCGCGCCCGAGCCGGAGCCCGCGCCCGAGCCGGAGCCGACGCTGCCGGAGCCGGTGCGGCAGCGGATCGTCGCGCTCACCGCCGCCGTCCTGCCGGTCCTGCCCGGCGACGAGGTGCCCGTGCCGCTGCGCCGGGTGGCCAAGTTCGCGCCCAACCGACGGGCCCGGCTCGGCGCGCCGATGATCGCCGCCCAGCTCACCGCCGACCCGCTGTTCCGGCAGCGGATCACCGCCCGGGTGCTCGCCGACTCCGGCGACCTCGGCGCCGCCGTGGTCGCCGGCACCGCCCCGGCCGCGGCCGACCCGGTCGAGGTCGCCGCGCTGGCCTACCTGGCCCGGCCCCGGGGCTGGCGTGAGCTGATCGACGCCAGCGGGGCGGCGGTGCGCGCCGAGGCGGACAAGGCCGTCGTCGACGAGCTGGTCCGCGAGGCCGAGCAGCGTGCCACCCGGGCCGAGCACGACCGGGCCGTGGCCCGGGTCGAGGCCGACAAGCTCCGCGACGAGTTGGCCCGCGTCCGCGACGAACTCGGCCAGCTCCGCGAGGAGAGCCGGCAGCTCGCCCGTACGCTGCGCGAGACCCAGGCCCGGGAGCGCAGGGCGACCGAGCTGCTGGCCACCGAGCGGGGCCGGGCCACCCGCGCGGCGGCCGAGGCGGACGCCGAGCTGCGCCGCGCCCGGGCCAAACTGGCCGAGGCCGAGGCAGCAGCCGGGGTGGCCCGGGTCAGCGCCAACAAGGCCCGCTCCGTCGACGACGCGAAGCTCTGGCTGCTGCTGGAGACGATCGGGCAGGCCGCCGTGGGGCTGCGCCGCGAGCTGGCGCTCGACCCGGTCGACCGGCTCCCCGCCGACTTCGTGGCCGACGCCTTCGCCGAACAGCCGAATTCCACCCCGGCCGGTGCCGCCACCCGGGCCCGGGACACCGACGACCCCGCCCGGCTCGACCAGCTTCTCGCGCTGCCGAAGGCGCACCTGGTGGTGGACGGCTACAACGTGACGAAGCGGGGCTTCGGCGAGATCTCGCTGGAGCAGCAGCGCAAGCGGCTGATCACCGGGCTGGGCGGGATCGCGGCGCAGACCGGGGACGAGGTCACCGTGGTCTTCGACGGCGCCGAGCGGATGCACGGCCTGCCGCCGACCCCGCGCGGCGTGCGGGTGCTCTTCTCCCGCAAGGGCGAGACCGCCGACGAGCTGATCCGCCGGCTGGTCCGGGCCGAACCGGCGGGCCGGCCGGTCGTCGTGGTCTCCTCCGACCGCGAGGTCGCCGACGGGGTACGCCGGCACGGCGCGTACCCGCTCGGTGCCGACTCGCTGCTGCGCCGCCTGGCCCGGTCCTGACGTTCTGCGGCGGAAGCTGGCCGGTTGTCCGAATCTGTCGTACCCCTGTCGTAGCGTCGGCGTGACCGACGGTGGTCGGGCGGTGGCGACGCCGCCCCGGCCCGTCCACCGACGCATCGCTTCAGGAGGAACGATGCTGATCGACTGCGACAGGTGCCGCGTCCGGGGTGCGGGCTGCGGCGACTGCCTGGTGACCGCCCTGCTCGACGCCGATGCCCCCGAGGGCGGTCTCGGCCCCGCCGAGCTGCGGGCGATCGAGGTGTTCGCCCGCGCCGGCTTCGACGTCGAGGTGCTGCCCAGCGCCGGTGCGGTGCCCGCCGCCGACGTGCCCGCGCGCCGGCCGGCTGACGAGGCGCGGAGGTCGGCCCCGGCCCGGGTGGCCCGTCCCCGCTCGGCCCGCCCCCGCCGCGCCGCCTAGCCCCCTGCCACGGGTGGTCCCGCCGCCGCCGGCAATAGGATGGGCGCTCACGGTGGGCCCGGCGGTGGGGCCCGGCGGCGGGAGGAGCGGCGGGATGGGGCGAGCACGAGGCCGGGCCGACGGCGGGCGCGGGGTGGCCCGGTGACGCCGCGGGGCTGGGCGGTGCTCGTCCTCGCCGGGCTCACCGTCGCGCTGCTCGTCGCCGTCGCCCTGCTCGTGCCCTGGCACCGGCCGCCGGCCCCGCGCGCCGACCAACTCGCCGCCCTGCGGGACCTCCCCACCGAGCAGGTTGCCCGGGCCCGGGCCTTCCGTGCCGCGCTGCGCCCCGGCGGCTGGGCCGCGCTGGCCGTGGGCCTGCTGGTGGCCCTGGCGGTCGGCCTGACCCCGCTGGGCGGTCGCCTGGTGGAGCTGGTGGCCCGCCCGTTCGGTGGCCACTGGATCGCCCAGGCCGTGCTCGGCGGGCTGGCCGTGCTGCTCGTCGCCGACCTGCTCACCCTGCCGTTCGCCGCCTGGCGGCAGACGATCCTCACCCGCTACGGGCTGAGCACCCAGGGCTGGGGCGGCTGGACGGCCGACCTGCTCCGGTCGTACGCCGTCAGCGCGGTGATCGGCGCGCTCGCCCTGCTCGGCTTCTACACCGTGGTCCGGCTCGCCCCGCGCTGGTGGTGGGCCCTCGGCGCGGCCGGCGCGGCCGGGCTGGTGGTGCTGCTGTCGTTCGTGCTGCCGGTGCTGGTGGAGCCGGTGTTCAACCGGTTCACCCCGATGGAGCAGGGGCCGCTGCGCACCGAGCTGATGGCGATGGCGGCCCGCGACGGGGTGCCGGTGCGCGACGTGCTGGTCGCCGACGCGTCCCGGCGCACCCGCGCGGTCAACGCGTACGTCTCCGGGCTCGGGCCGACCCGCCGGGTCGTCGTCTACGACACGCTGCTGCGCGAGGCGACCCCGGCCGAGGTGACCAGCGTCGTCGCGCACGAACTGGGCCACGCCAGGGACCGGGACGTCCGCACGGGCACGCTCACCGGGGCGCTGGGCGCCGCGCTGGCCGTGGTCGTGCTCTACCTGCTCGGCTCCGCCGGCCCGCTGCTGCGCCTGGCCGGCGTCGACTCGATCGCCGAGCCCCGCGCGTTCGGGCTGCTGCTCGCGCTGGTCACGGTGGCCGGGCTGGTGACCGCCCCGGCGCAGGCGCTGGTGTCCCGCCGGGTCGAGGCGCGGGCCGACGCGCACGCCCTCGCCCTCACCGGCGACCCGGCCACCTTCGAGGCGATGCAGCGCCGCCTGGCCGGGGTGAACCTGGCCGACCCCGACCCGCCCCGCTGGGAATACCTCTACTCGGCGTCGCACCCGTCCACCGTCGAGCGGATGGCCGCCGCCCGCGCCTACGCCAGGGAGACCGGCAGATGAGCCGCACTCTGCTGATCACCAACGACTTCCCGCCCCGCCCGGGCGGCATCCAGTCCTTCGTGCACAACCTCGCCGTCCGCCAGCCCACCGGCTCCGTGGTGGTCTACGCGTCCAGCTGGCGGGGGGCGGAGAAGTTCGACGCCGACCAGCCGTTCGAGGTGGTCCGGGAGCGCACCCGGGTGCTGCTGCCCACCCCGCTGATCGCCCGCCGGGCCGC
The DNA here is from genome assembly GCF_042670805.1 of Micromonospora sp. NPDC057141. Classification (NCBI taxonomy): domain Bacteria; kingdom Bacillati; phylum Actinomycetota; class Actinomycetes; order Micromonosporales; family Micromonosporaceae; genus Micromonospora; species Micromonospora sp. NPDC057141. Next base: position 75,489 of record NZ_JBHUVA010000017.1, read on the forward strand.
CCGGCTGGCCCGCCGGCACGGGTGCGACACCGTCTGGTTCGGGGCGGCGGCCCCGCTCGGGCTGCTCGCCGCCGGGCTGCGCCGGCGCGCCGGGGTCCGCCGGGTGGTCGCCCTGACCCACGGGCACGAGGTGGGGTGGGCGGCGCTGCCCGTGGCCCGCACGGCGCTGCGCCGGATCGGCCGTGGCGCGGACATGATCACCTACCTGGGCGAGTACACCCGTGTCCGGCTGGAGCGGGCGCTGCACGGGGTGACCGAGCTGCACCGGCTGGCCCCCGGGGTCGACGTCGACACGTACCATCCGGCGGTCGACGGCGGGCCGGTGCGGGCCCGGCTCGGCCTCGCGGACCGGCCGGTGGTGGTCTGCGTCTCCCGCCTGGTGCCGCGCAAGGGCCAGGACATGCTGATCCGGGCCCTGCCGGAGATCCGCCGCCGGGTGCCCGACGCGGCGCTGCTGGTCGTCGGCGGCGGGCCCTACCGGGCCGACCTGGAGAAGCTGGCCCGGCAGACCGGCGTCGAGCGGGACGTCGTCTTCACCGGCTCGGTGCCCTCGGCGGAGCTGCCCGCCCACTACGCCGCCGGCGACGTCTACGCGATGCCCTGCCGCACCCGCAACCGCGGCCTGGACGTCGAGGGGCTCGGCATCGTCTACCTGGAGGCCTCGGCGACCGGCCTGCCGGTGGTGGCCGGCGACTCCGGGGGCGCGCCGGACGCCGTCCGCGAGGGCGAGACGGGGTACGTGGTCCCCGGCCGCGACGTCGCCCAACTCGCCGACCGGGTGGCCACCCTGCTCGCCGACCGGGACCTGGCCCGGCAGCTCGGCGCGGCGGGCCGGGCCTGGGTGGAGCGGGAGTGGCGCTGGGAGACCCAGGCCGCCAGGATGGCCACTCTCCTCGCCGGCTGACCCGCCGTTGGTGCGTGCCGCGCCGCGCGGGGACCGGCGAGTGGGGCGACCGGATGGGGCGGGCCCTTGGGAGCTGCCCCGTCTGTGCGCCCGCGTCGACGGGGCCGTGGGCCGGGCCGTGGGCCAAGCGGTGGGCCGGGCCGTGGGCCAAGCGGTGGACCGGGCCGTGGGCCAAGCGGTGGACCAGGCCGTGGACCAGGCCGTGGACCGGGCCGTGGACCGGGCCGTGGACCGGGCCGTGGGTGGCGCTCCGCCCGCTCCGGGCACTGCCCCGTTTGTGCGGGCAGCTCCCAAGGGGCGCGAACGCACCGTCGCCGACGGGAGGCCGGGCTCCGGGGGCGCGGACGCCGGGGGAAGCGGACGCCGGGGCGCTCACAGTCAGGCCAGGCGTTCCAGGAGGCGCGCGGCGGGTGCCGGCTTGCCGAAGTGCCAGCCCTGGGCGGCGTCGCAGCCGATGGCCCGCAGCCGGTCGGCCTGCCCCTCGGTCTCGACCCCCTCGGCCGTCACGGTCAGCTTCAGCGCGCGCGCCAGCGAGACCAGGGAGGCGAGGATCCGCTCGTCGGTGCGGCTCGCCGGGTCGTCGGCCGGGGCGCGGAGCCCCGCCACGAACTCCCCGGCCACCTTCAGCTCGGTCACGGGCAGGTCCCGCAGGTAGGCCAGGTTGCAGTAGCCGGTGCCGAAGTCGTCGATGGCGATCCGCACGCCCAGGTCGGCCAGCACCCGCAGGGCGCGCACCGGCTCCTCCACGGCGCTCATCATGGTGCTCTCGGTGACCTCGAGCTGGAGCCGCTCGGGCGGCAGGCCGGTGCGTTCGAGGACGTCGCACACCTCCCGGACCAGGCCGGGGCGGTGCACCTGGCGGACCGCCAGGTTGACGCTGACGAACGGCGCGGCGGCACCGAACGACGACCAGGTCGCCGCCTCCCGGCACGCCTCGGCGAGCACCCAGCTGCCCAGCGGCACGATCAGCCCGGTCTCCTCGGCCAGCTCGATGAAGCTGCCCGGGTAGAGTTTGCCCAGCTCGGGGTGTTGCCAGCGGACCAGCGCCTCCACGCCGAGCACCCGCCCGTCGCGCAGGGACGTCAGCGGCTGGTAGTCGAGGTGGAACTCGCCCCGTTCGAGGGCCGCCGGGATTGCCGCGGACAGGGCGTACCTGGCCAGCTCGCGGCGGTTGCGCTCGGCGTCGAACAGCGCCCAGTGGGCCCCGCCGGCCGCCTTGGCCCAGTGCAGGGTCGCGTCGGCGGCCCGCATCAGGTCGATCGGGGAGGTGCCGGCCACGGGGCGCTCGACGATGCCGATGCTCGCCGACACGGTCAGCTCGTGCCCGTCGACCAGGGCCGGCTCGCTGACCGCCGCGAGCGCCGTCTCGGCCACCTTCACCACGTCGTCGGTGCCCGCCGTGCGTTCGACCAGGATGACGAACTCGTCGCCGCCGAGACGGGCGACCAGGTGCTCGCCGAGCGCGCGGCGCAGCCGGTCGGCCACCGACTCCAGCAGCATGTCGCCGACCTGGTGGCCGAGGGAGTCGTTGACCACCTTGAAGCGGTCGAGGTCGAGGAAGCACACCCCGACCCGGTCCGCGCCCCGGCCGGGGGAGTCGATCGCGGCGGCGAGCCGCTCGGTGAACAGCGTGCGGTTGGGCAGGCGGGTCAGCGGGTCGTGGGTGGCCTGGTGGCGGAACCGGGCCTCGCTGTCCCGCAGGGCCCGCTCGGCCTCCGCGCGGGCCACCATCGCGGCCCGGCGGATCGACTCCTGCTCGTCGAGCGTGCGGTCGCGCAGCGCCCGGGCGTAGCCGGTCGCCACGGTGGCCAGCAGCCGGGCCATCCGGTCCTCGACGTCCTCGTTGACCAGCCCCAGGTCGCGCAGCAGCCGGAGCTGGATGACCTCGATGGTCCGGCCCAGGCCCTCGGCGGAGGCGATGTGCGCCGCCACCAGCTCGGCACCGACCTGGTGGCCGACCCGCACGTCGAACGGCTCGGACACCAGCGCCTCGGCCAGCCGCCCGGTGAGCCGGTGCAGCAGCGCCTCCAGCTGGGCCTGCGTCATCGGCAGGTAGCTGGTGCCGGAGACCGCCTTCGCCCAGGCCCGGGCGAACACCCCCGGGCAGGAGGCGTGCCCGCCGGGGCCTGACCCGGAGTCCGGATGCTCATCCACCGAGCCGCCCGACGCCGCCCATGAAGACCGCCTTCTCGGCGTCCTCGGCGCTCTCCGGCGTCTCCGGCCGCCACTGCGGCACCCAGACCACCCCGGGGTCGACCAGCGGAAAGCCGTCGAAGAGGGCGGTCAGCTCACGCCGGCTGCGGATGACCAGCGGGTTGTCGGTGCGCCGGTAGACCGCCTCGGCCTCCTCGCGTTCCCCGGTGTCGTGCCGGTCGTCGTCGCAGGCCTGTGACAGCACCAGGTAGCTGCCGGGGGCGAGCGCCGCGCGCAGGGTCCGCAGGATCTCGTCGGGCCGGTCGTCGTCCGGCACGAAGTGCAGCACCGCCACGATCATCACCGCGATCGGCTGGGAGAAGTCGAGCATCCGGGTGACCTCGGGGTGGGCCAGGATCCGCTCCGGGTGGCGCAGGTCCTCCTGGAAGACGGTCGCCCGGTCGTCGCCGCTGAGGATCTCCCGGCTGTGCGCCACGGCCACCGGATCGACGTCGACGTAGACCACCCGGGACTCCGGGGCGACCCGCTGGGCGATCTCGTGCACGTTGCCGACGGTCGGGATGCCGGAGCCGATGTCGAGGAACTGGCGGATGCCCGCCTCGGCGAGGAACTGCACCGCCCGGCGCAGGAACGCCCGGTTGGCCTGGGCCATCAACGGGGCCTCGGGCACCGCGTCCACCATCGCCCGCGCGGCGGCCCGGTCAGCGGCGAAGTTGTGCGAGCCGCCGAGATAGTAGTCGTACATGCGGGCCACGCTGGGACGCTCGATGTCGATCGTGTCGGGTGCCCAGTCCGGCCGCTGCATGCCCTACCCCTTTTGTCAACGACGCGGGCCACGCCGCCCGCGCGGGTCACCCGGGTATTCTGCCCCGCCCGCCGGGCGGGTGACCAGAGAGGGCCGCCGTCGGGCCGCCCGACCGGCCGGGGTCCCGTTGACCGGACCAGCCGGCCACCCGCGGAAGCACCCGGCCGGTGCCTGCCGGCCGGGCGGGACGGCGTCAGAACTTCGGGGCGTCCGGCGCCTCGAGCAGGCCGAGCCGCAGCGCCGTCATCAGCGCCTGCGCCCGGTTGGCCGCACCCAGCTTCTCGTAGAGCTTCGAGATGTGGGTCTTGGCCGTCGACTCGCTGACGAAGAGCTGCTTGGCGATGCCGGCCACGCTCATCCCGTCGGCGAGCAGCCGCAGCACCTGCCCCTCGCGGGGGGAGAGCTGCGGGCCGGACGGCGCGAGCCGCCGCTTCATCGCCTCGGCCAGGTCGGCCGCCGTGAACGCGCTCGGCGAGGAGGCGGCGTGCCGGGCGGCGGCCACCACCTCGTCGGCCGGGGCAGTCTTCGGCACGAACGCGCTCGCGCCGGCCTCCAGCGCGCCGAAGAGCTGGTCGTCGCCCGCGTACATGGTGAGCACGACGATGCCCATCGACGCGCTGGACTTGCGGAGCGCGCGGGTGGCCTCCAGGCCACTGCCGTCGGGCAGCCGCAGGTCCATGATCACCACGTCGGGCTGGAGGGCGCCGGCCTGCCGGACCCCCTCCGCCGCCGTGGCGGCCTCACCGACGACCTCGAACTGCCGGTCCCGCTCGAAGGCGTGCCGCAACCCCTTGCGGATCAGATCGTGATCGTCGACAAGGAGGACCTTGGTGCGGGTCGCCGGTGTCGGGCTTGTGGTCATCCTCGGGTTACTCCCCTTCTGCTGCTGCCGCCTTGCCGCGCACCCTATCGCGCCGGGGCGAGGAGCCGAGCACCACCGCCACGGTCGTGCCACTGGGTTGGCGCGGCCTGATCTCCAATCGGCCCCGGATACGTTCCGCCCTCTCGGCCATGATCGCAAGACCGTAGTGCCCGTCCGTGCGCTGCTCACCGATGCCGTGACCGTCATCCGACACTTCAATTTGAGCGTACGGCGGATCCACCTCGCAGGTGACCCACAGGTTCGACGCCCCGGCGTGCTTACGGGCGTTGGTGACCGCCTCCTGGGCGATGCGCAACAGTTCGGCCTCGGTGGCGGCGGGCAGCCGCGCCGTGGACTCGTCCAGCGACAGGTGCACCCGCAGCCCGCCGGACGCCCCGACGGTGCGCGCGTACTCGGCGATGGCGGCGGCCAGGCCACCGTGCCGGTCGACCTCGCTGCGCAGCTCGAACAGGCTCAGCCGCAGCTCCGTGATGACCCGGGTCACCTCTCCGCGCAGGGTGCGCAGCGCCTCGGTCGCCTCCTTCGGGTCCTCCTCCACGTAGGCGAGGGCGTTGTCGATGCCGTACCCGACCATGACCAGCTCCTGGGCGACCCCGTCGTGGATCTCCCGGGCCAGCCGCTGCCGCTCCTCGTTGGTGGCCAGCGAACGCACCTCGTCGAAGAGCAGCGCGGCCTCCAGCCGCAGCGCCGCCGGGCGGGTCAGCGCGGTCACCCGGGACACCACCGGCGGCGGGTACGCCTGTGCGACGTCCGCCTCCATCACCAGCATGCCGACCGTGCGGACCCCGGCGACCAGGGGCACGATCAGGGCGGAGACGTCGCCGCCGGCGTGCGAGCGGGCCTGCGAGCGGCTCGCGGTCTGCGGCTGCTGGCTGGCCCAGGCGTCGGCGATCGCCGAGTCGGCGTCGAGCGTGGTCTCCCAGTCGACCCGGTCCACGCCCACCTGGGCGAGCACCACCAGCCGGCCGCCGCCGCTGGCGGAGAGCACCGCCGCCCGCTCCGCCCGGGCCACGGTGCGCAGCTCCTCCAGCAGGTGCTCGGAGATGCCGCCCGGGTCGAGGGTCGCCCCCGGCAGCTGCCGGGCCACCGTGCGCAGCTGCGTCAGCAGTCGGGTCGCCTCCGCGTACGGCTGGGGCTTGCCCTCGCCGCGGACCAGCATCACCCGGTGCAGGGTGCTGGCGGTGTAGAGGCCCAGGCCGGCGAGGATCAGCCACTGGGCGCAGACCGCCAGGTAACCCGGCTGGCCGAGCTGCCGGCCGCCGTCGACCTGGGTGAGGGCGGCGCTGATCAGCAGGGTGGCGGCGGCGACGGCGAGCAGCGCCGCGCCCTCGCGGAACCGCCGGCGCAGCGCGGTCACGGTCACCGGGACGGCGAGGTACGGCAGCACGGCTGACGCGCCGAGGCCGCCGATCGTGCCGTTGAGGGTGGTGACCGCGGCGACCTGGCTCGTGGCCAGGCCCAGCACCACCACCTCGGCGAAGCGGCTGAGCGGGCCGAGCAGCCGGTGCTGGGGGGCGAGGACGGCGGGTAGTCCGGCGACGCCGAGCAGGGCGATCCACCAGAGCTGGCCGGCGTCGCGGGTGGCGAAGAGGGTGAGGACGGCGACCAGCACCAGCATGACCACGCGCGCGGCGGTGGCGAGCGGCTGCGTCGGCGGCCGGACGGGTGTCGAGGAGTCGGGCACGTGACGGATCGTAGTCAGCGCCGGTAGATGTCGGCGATCTCCGCCGCGTACGTGGCGTGCACGACCTGCCGCTTGACCTTCAGCGACGGGGTGAGCTCCCCGGTGGCCTCGGTGAAATCGCGCGGCAGGATCCGGAACACCTTGATCGCCTCGGCCTTGGAGACGGCCAGGTTGGCCTGGTCGACCGCGCCCTGCACCTCGGCGCGCAGCGCCTCGTCGTCGCGCAGTTCGTCGACGGTGGTGGCCTCGGGGCGGCCGTGGGCGGCCAGCCACTTCGGCAGCGCCTCCTCGTCGATGGTGACCAGCGCGGAGATGAACGGCTGCCGGTCGCCGACGACGACGCACTGGCTGATCAGTGGGTGGGCCCGGACCTGGTCCTCCAGCATCGCCGGGGCGACGTTCTTGCCGCCGGCGGTCACGATGATCTCCTTCTTGCGGCCGGTGATGCTGAGGAAGCCGTCGGTGTCGAGCTGCCCGAGGTCGCCGGTGCGAAACCAGCCGTCGGGGCTGAGCGACTCGGCGGTGGCCGTCTCGTTGCGCCAGTAGCCCTGGAAGATCAGGTCGCCGGAGATCAGGACCTCGCCGTCGTCGTCGATCCGGATGGTCACGCCGGGCAGCGGCCGGCCGACCGTGCCGATCTTCGTGGCGTCGGGCAGGTTCGCGGAGGCGGCGGGGGAGGTCTCGGTCAGCCCGTACCCCTCGCAGATGGTCACCCCGATGCCCCGGAAGAAGTGCCCGAGCCGGGCGCCGAGCGGCGCCCCGCCGGAGATCGCGTCGCGGCACCGGCCGCCGAGGGCGGCCCGCAGCTTGCGGTAGACCAGCTTGTCGAAGACCGCGTGCTGGGCGCGCAGCGCCAGGCCCGGCCCGCCGGGTGACTCCAGCGCCTCGCTGTACGCCACGGCGACCTGCTCGGCCCGGTCGAAGATCCGGCCCTTGCCGTCGGCCTCGGCCTTCTGCCGGGCCCCGTTGTAGACCTTCTCGAAGACCCGGGGCACCGACAGCACGAAGGTCGGCCGGAACGCCTGGAGCTCGCCGACCAGGTTCCTGGTGTCGGTGCAGTGCGCCATGGTGGCCCGGGCCTGGACCACGCCGATCTGGATGAGCCGGGCGAAGGCGTGCGCAAGGGGGAGGAACAGCAGGGTCGACGCGCCCGGGCGCAGGAAGAGGTTCGGCAGCACCGGCACGGCGTTGGCGATGTCGGCGTACATGTTGCGGTGGGTCAGCACGCAGCCCTTGGGGCGACCCGTGGTGCCGCTGGTGTAGATGATGGTGGCGACGTCGTCGGCCTTGACCGCCGTGCGCCGCCGGTCGATCTCGACCGGGTCGACTCCTGCCCCGGCGGCGACCAGCTCGTCGACCGCGCCCAGCTCGATCTGCCAGACGTCGACCAGCTCGGGGAGCCGGTCGCGGAGGCCCGCGACGAGGGTGGCGTGGGCGGTCGTCTCGATCACGGCGGCGACCGCGCCGGAGTCGGCGAGGATCCAGGCGGCCTGCTCGGCGCTGGACGTCTCGTAGATCGGCACGGTGACCGCGCCGGCCGCCCAGATGGCGTAGTCGAACAGGGTCCACTCGTAGCGGGTGCGGCTCATCAGGGCGACCCGGTCGCCGGGGGAGACGCCGGCGGCGACCAGCCCACGGGCCAGAGCGACCACCTCGTCGCGGAACTGCCGGCAGGTCACCTCGGTCCAGCCCGAGCCCGGCGCGTCGGTGGGGCGGGCGAACTGGACGGCCTCCGGGGCGGCCTCGGCGTTGGCCCAGACCGGGTCGGTCAGGTTGGCCGAGTCGCCGACGGTGACGATCGGCGGAACGGAGAACTCGCGCACCTGCACTCCCTCGTGCTCGCACTGGCCGGGCGGGCCGGGGCCCCGGGCGGGCCGACTCTGTCGAAACCTACCCGCCCGACCAGGTGGGTGCGCCAGGCAGGTTGCCGGGTAGCCTCCCCACATGGCGGACTCCTCCACCCAGTCGATCATCGTCGGCGCGTCACCGGACCGGGTGGCGGCGGTCATCTGCGACTTCGCGAGCTACCCCGAGTGGACCGAGGCGGTGCGCCGCGCCGAGGTCGTGGAGGAGTACGAGGACGGCTACGCCAGCCAGGTCCGCTTCGCCCTCGACGCCGGGGTGCTGGCCGACGAGTACGTGCTGGCCTACGAGTACGCCGAGGACATCTCCCGGATCGAGTGGCACCTGGTGGCGCCCTCGAAGATGCAGCGCTCCCAGCGCGGGTCGTACGACCTGGTCGGCAACCCCGACGGCACGACCACGGTGACCTACACCCTGGAGGTGGAGCTCTCGGTGGGCATGCTCGGCATGTTTCGCCGCAAGGCCGAGAAAATGATCATGGATGCGGCGTTGAAGCAGCTCAAGCGCCGGGTAGAAGACACCGGTGCGGCGCGGTGACGCGACCGGCTGCGGCACGCCCGGCACGGTAGAGGAGCCGACCATGGGGGATACGGATCCGGGTTCGGCCCGGGAAGAGGCGGAGCGGCTGGTCGCCATGGTCCTCGCGGCGGCCCGGCTGGCCGCCGCGAGCGCCGGATCGGGCGGCGGTTCCGGGGCGGGGCCCTTCGGTCCGCTCGGTGGGATCGTGTCCAGTGTCCTCGGTCACAGCGCCGGCGGCCCTGCGGTGGCGCGACCGGCCGGCGGCGGCCCCGGCGGTTTCGCCACCGGTGCGGCCGAATGCTGCGTCTGTCCACTCTGCCGCGCAATCGTGGCGTTGCGCGACCCGAGTCCGGAATTCGCCGAGCGGCTCGCCACGGGAGCTGGCGATCTGGCCGCCGGGGTGGCCAGCCTGCTGCGCGCTTTCGCGTCGGCCGGCGAGCCCGCTGCGGATGCCGGACAGCCCGGCGACGCCGCCGCGCCTCCGCCCCGACCGGCGGCTGACCAGGCATCGGGCGATCATGTATGGCGCGAGGCCACCCGCACCGGGCATGATTCTCACCCGGCGCCGGATGAGGACGTGTGGTCCGCCGCGACCCGGGGGGAGGGTCCGGGCGTTCCGGCCGCCGCCGTGCCGCCCGCCGACGACGCCGGGCCGGACGCGCCGGGGGCTCCCCGGCCGCCGGCCGGCCGACCCGTGGTGCCCGCGTCGCGGGCCCCCGGTGGCACGGGCGGGGACGCACCAGGCGACGGGGCCTGACCACCGGACATCCCGACCCACCGGCGCGGCGGTTTCGCCGTGACGGTGCCGGGTGGCACAGCAGAGGGGAGTGGCAGCGGTGACGCTGACCATCGGAGTCGACGTCGGTGGCACGAAGGTGGCCGGCGGTGTCGTCGACGACACCGGCAACGTACTCGTGCAGGCCCGACGGGACACCCCCGCCGACAACGTGGGCAAGACCCGGGACGTCATCATCGAGGTGGTCACCGAACTCGCCGCCGGCCGGCAGGTCGACGCCGTCGGCATCGGCGCGGCCGGCTGGATCGACGCCACCCGCTCCACCGTCCTCTTCGCACCCAACCTGGCCTGGCGCGACGAGCCCCTGCGCGAGTACGTCAGCCGGGCCACCGGCCTGCCGGTGATCGTCGAGAACGACGGGAACGTCGCCGCCTGGGCCGAGTTCCGCTACGGCGCGGCCCGGCACGCCGACGACTCCATGGTCATGTTCACCATCGGCACCGGTGTCGGCGGCGGCATCGTGCTCGGCGGCGAGCTGGTGCGCGGCGCCCACGGCATCGCCGCCGAGCTGGGCCACATGCTCACCGTCCCCGACGGCCACCAGTGCGGCTGCGGCCGGCTCGGCTGCATCGAGCAGTACGCCAGCGGCAGCGCCCTGGTGCGCTTCGCCCGCGCCGCCGCCCGGCAGGAGCCGCACCGGGCCGTCGCCCTGCTGGAGCTGGCCGGCGGCGAGGCCGAGGCGGTCACCGGCCCGATGGTGACCGCCGCCGCCCAGGGCGGCGACCCCGTCTCCGCCGAGGCGTTCGCGCAGGTCGGGCGCTGGCTCGGCACCAGCCTCGCCGACATGGCGCAGATCCTCGACCCGCAGGTCCTCGTCGTCGGCGGCGGCGTCGTCGAGGCGGGCGACCTGCTGCTCGGCCCGACCCGGCGCTCCTTCACCGACGCGCTGGCCCAGCGCAGCCGGCTCCCCGTCGCCGAGGTGCTCCCCGCCGAGCTGGGCAACACCGCCGGCGTGATCGGCGCCGCCGACCTGGCCCGCCGGCAGTAGGGCGGGCCGGGTGACCGAGACTGGCCGGGTGACCGGGGCTCCGGGCGGCGTGTCGCTGCGCGTCGTGTCGTACAACGTGCACAGCCAGCGCGACGACCCGGCCGCGCTGGCGGCGGTGGTCCGCGCGGTGGCCCCCGACGTGGTGATCGTGCAGGAGGCGCCCCGGCGGTTCCGGTGGCGGCAGAAGTCTGCGTCGCTGGCCGAGTCGTTCGGGCTGGTCGTCGCCGCCGGTGGCCTGCCGTCGCTGGGCAACCTGCTGCTGACCAGCCTGCGGGTGCGGGTCCGCGGCACCCGCTGCCAGCGCTACCCGCTGACCCCGGGCCGGCACCTGCGCGGCGCCGCGTACGCCGACTGCCGGGTCGGCGGGGCCCGGTTCCTGCTGGCCGGCTCGCACCTGTCCACCGACCCGGCCGAGCGTCCCGCGCAGGCGGCGGCGTTCCAGCGGGAGCTGGCCGCCGCCGACCTGCCCGTGGTGGCCGGGGCCGACCTCAACGAGGGCCCGGACGGCCCGGCCTGGGCGACCGTGGGCGCGGGGCTGACCGACGCGGCGGTCGCGGCCGACCGCGCCGACCGGCTCACCTACTCGTGCGCGGACCCGCGCCGCCGCATCGACGCCGTCTTCGTCGACCCCCGGATCACCGTGGTCGACTACGACGTGGTGGACACCCCACAGGCCCGCCGGGCCAGCGACCACTTCCCGGTCGTGGTCGACCTGCTGCTGCCCGTCGCCAGCTGACGGGCCGCGCGACCCACCGTCCACAGGGACTGGACAAACCGGTCGGGTTACCGGAAGGATTTCGCAGCGACCCGGCACTCATGCCGCGCATGAGGAGAATGATTCCGGCACTCGTGCCGCACATAAGGAGAACCCGGTGTCCCCCTCCACCGACCCCGGCCGCCCCGAGCCGGACGCGACGACGCTCGCCCCGCCCCGGGACGCCCGACCGGTCTCCGACCGCGGCGACACGGTCTGCGTCATCGGGGCCGGTGCCAGCGGCCTCACCGCCGTGAAGAACCTGCGCGAGCACGGCTTCGGCGTCGACTGCTACGAGCGGGAGACCGGCGTCGGCGGCGCGTGGAACTGGCGGCACGACCGCAGCCCCGTGTACGCCAGCACCCACCTGGTCTCGTCGCGGCCGTTCACCCAGTTCCCCGACTTCCCGATGCCGGACGACTGGCCGGACTACCCGCACCACAGCCAGCTGCTGGCCTACTTCGAGCGCTACGCCGACCACTTCGACCTGCGCCAGCACATCTGGTTCGGCACGGAGGTGATCCGGGTCGAGCCGGTCGACGGCGACCGCTGGGACGTCACCACCCGCAGCACCGGCGGATACGGCCCCGAGCGCACCTCCCGGTACGCCGCCGTGGTGGTCGCCAACGGCCACAACTGGTCGCCGAAGCTGCCCCGCTACGAGGGGCTGGAGGAGTTCCGGGGCGAGATCATGCACGCCTCGTCGTACAAGGACCCGGCGCAGCTGCGCGGCAAGCGGGTGCTGGTCGTCGGGGCCGGCAACACCGGTTGCGACATCGCCGTCGAGGCGGCCCAGCAGGCGTCCCGCTGCTGGCACTCCACCCGCCGCGGCTACTGGTACGGCCCCAAGTACGTCTTCGGACGCCCCGCCGACCAGGTCAACGACACCCTGCTCGCCCTGCGGGTGCCGCTGCGCGTGCGGCAGTGGCTCTACCACTGGACGCTGCGGCTCACCGTGGGCGACCTGACCCGGTTCGGCCTGCCCAGGCCCGACCACCGGGTCTACGAGACCCACCCGATCGCCAACAGCCAGCTCGTCTACCACGTCGGCCACGGCCAGATCACCCCCGTGCCGGACGTGGCCCGGTTCCACGCCAAGGCGGTGGAGCTCACCGACGGCCGGGAGATCGACCCGGAGCTGGTCGTCTTCGCCACCGGCTACCTGCCGCGCTTCGAGTTCCTCGACCCCAGGGTGCTCGGCGACGCCGACGGGTCGGGCCGCCCCCGGCTGTGGCTCAACGCGTTCGCCCCCGGCCACCCGACCCTCGCCGTCGTCGGCCTGCTCCAGCCCGACTCGGGGGTCTTCACCCTGTCGCACTGGCAGACCGTCCTGTTCGCCCGGCTGCTCGCGTTGCGCCTGCGCCGGCCGGAGCGGGCCGCCGCGTTCGCGCAGCGGGTCACCGCCGGGGCCGGCGAGCGGTATTCGGGGAAGGTCAAGGACAGCAGCCGGCACTGGTTCGAGGTGGGCCACGCCGACTACCTGCGCGCCGTCCAGCGCGCCATGAACGAGCTGGGGGAGAAGTGAGCCAGCAGCAGCGGGTGCGGATCATGCGTGGCCGGGAGTGGGCCCGACCGGTCCGCCCGGCGCGCCGCGAGGTGCTCAGCGCGCTCCCCGAGGTCGAGCAGGGCCGCCCGCCGCTGCTGTTCGTGCCCGGCTTCGGGCACGGGGCCTGGGCGTTCGCCGAACACTGGCTGTCCCATGCCGCCGGTCGCGGCTTCCCGGCGTACGCGCTGAGCCTGCGCGGGCACGGCGGCAGCGAACCGGCGCCGGAGGCGACGCTGCGGGCGTACACCCATGACGTGACGCAGGTGGCGGCGGGCCTGCCGCGCCAGGCGGTGCTGGTGGGGCACGGCGCCGGGGCCCTGGTGGTCCGGCACGCCCTGGCCCGGTATCCGGCGCGGGCGGCGGTGCTGGTCGCCCCGGTGCTCGGCGACTGGGCGACGCTCGGCACGGCGCTGCGCCGCAACCCCGGCGGCACCCTGCCCGCGCTCGTCGGCGCGGGGCTGCGGCTGAGCCGCCGGCAGCTGTTCAGCCGCGCGCTGCCCGACGCCGACGCCCGCCGGTACGCCGCCCGGCTCGGCCGGGCCGGGCGGCGCGCCCAGTGGCAGCTGCTGACCCACCGCGCCCCGGAGCCGCCCGTGGGCGACCCGCCAGTGCTGGTCCTGGGCAGCCCCGACGACCGGGTGGTCCCGCCGGCCGCGCTGACCCGGGCCGCCCGGCGGCACGGCGGCGCCCCGCTGCTCTTTCCCGGGATGGGGCACGACCTGATGCTCGACGTCCGCTGGCGGGAGCCGATCGACGCGATCCTGGACTGGCTGGAGAAGGAGCACCCGCCGGCCTGACCGGCGCACCGGCGCGACCCGGAGGCGGGCCGCGCCGGGGACGCCCGGGTCAGCCGGTCGGGGCGAGGTGGGTCAGCAGCGAACCGCCGTCGTCGAGGGCGCTGAGGTAGGAGCGGGCCCACGCCCGGATGTCGTTGCGGTGCAGGTGCTCGCGCATCGCCCGCATCCGCGGCGTGACGTCGGCCGGGTCGGCCTCAAGCGCCGAGAGCAGCCCCTGCTTGAGTCCCTCCAGGTCGTGCGGGTTGACCAGGTGCGCCTGCGGCAGCTCGGCCGCCGCCCCGGCGAACTCGCTGAGCAGCAGCGACCCCGTGTCGTCGACCCGGGCCGCCACGTATTCCTTCGCGACGAGGTTCATGCCGTCGCGCAGCGGGGTCACCGCCATCACGTCGGCGATGCGGTAGAGCGCGGCCAGCTCGGCCCGGTCGAACGGCTGGGTGAGGTAGTGGATGGCCGGCTCGCCGACCCGGCCGAACTCGCCGTTGATCCGCCCCACCTCGCGCTCGACCCGGTCGCGGAGGATCTGGTATTGCGTGACCCGTTCCCGGCTGGGCACCGCCACCTGCACCAGCACCGTGTCGCGCACCTTGACGTGCCCGCTGGCCAGCAGCTCGCTGTAGGCCTTGAGCCGCTGCTCGATGCCCTTGGTGTAGTCCATCCGGTCGACGCTGAGGATGACGTGGTCGGGGTCGCCGAGGTCGCGGCGCAGCCGCTGGGCCCGCGCCACCACGTCGGGGCGGGCCGCGAGGGCGGCCATCTCGGCGGTGTCGATGGAGACCGGGAACGCCCCGATGCGGACCACCCGGTCGCCCACGCCGATGCGCCGGTCGGTCGCCGGCAGCTCCAGCACCTTGGCCACCAGCTGGGCGAAGTTGTGCGCGGCCTGGGCGCGCTGGAAGCCGATCAGGTCGGCGCCGAGCATGCCGCGCAGCAGCTCGGCCCGGCGGGGGAGCTGCATGAACAGCTCCGGCGGCGGGAACGGCACGTGCAGGAAGAAGCCGATCCGCAGGTCCGGGCGCAGCTCGCGGAGCAGGCCGGGCACCAGTTGCAGGTGGTAGTCCTGCACCCAGACCACCGCGCCCTGCTCGGCCACCTCGGCGGTCGCCTCGGCGAACCGCTGGTTGACCCGCTGGTACGCCTCCCACCAGCGGCGGTGGTATTCCGGCTGCTCGACCGCGTCGTGGTAGAGCGGCCACAGGGTCGAGTTGGCGAAGCCCTCGTAGTGGTCACGGAAGTCTTCGCCGCTCAGCGGCACGGTGCGCATCCGCACGGTGCCGATGTCGGGCAGGCTCGGCGCCGGCCCGGTGCCGCCGGCCCAGCCGACCCAGGTGGCCGGCGTGTGCCGCAGCAGGGGATGCAGGGCGCTCACCAGCCCGCCGGGGCTGCGTCGCCATTCGCAGGCGCCGTCGGGCGCCACACTGTCGTCGATGGGCAGGCGGTTGGCCACCACCACGAGGGAGCTCTGTCGCATCTCGGGCATTCCGATCAGCAGAGACCGACCACCGCTAGCAAGGAACAACCGGGCAGCCAGTGCGGGAAGTGACGTACAGCGGTATTCCTACTGACAGTAAGTTACACCACTGTTACACCGCTCGGTGGGGGCGGTGCGCGTCCCGCAATTCGGGCATCCGGCGTCCGCCTGTGGGGACGGTGCGCGACCCAGCGTGTGGGGCGGGGTCAGACCCGGGCGCCGTCGTCGGGGTCGTCGTCGGAGTCGCCGGGGCGCAGCCGCCAGATCAGCGTCACGAAGCCGGCGAGGATGCCGGTGAAGCCGAGCAGGGTCACCACGGACGGGTCCACCGGCAGCAGCGTCGGCTCCAGGAAGAGCACGAACCCGGCGACGATGGACAGCACGCCGGCCACCGCGAACTTGGAGACGCGGGGCAGCGGCGGGGGCGGCGGCGGGGTGTAACGCTCGTCGGCCTCGTCGGGCAGGCCGGCGCCGAAGGTGTCCAGCCCGTCCAGCAGCGACGGCTCGTCCTGCCGGCCCCCGCCGACGGAGACACCCGAGACGTCGGCGGCCCACGGCAGCCGGCGTACGTCGGTGGTGGTGCCGCCCTCGTCCGCACCGACCCGGCCGGTCGTGCCGGCCGGCTGCTCGTCGGGCTCGTCGTCGACGTCCTCGGCGGCCGGCCAGGGGTGCGCGCCGGCCGCCGGGGCGGTGTGGAAGCCGGCGACGATGCGGGCCCACTCGGCGTCGACGTCGGGCTCGTCGCGGACGGGCCCGGCGGGAGCCTCCTCGGCGAGCTGGGTGAGGTAGTCGCGCGCGGTCGTCAGGTGGGAGCGGTCGACGTAGAGCCGGTCCACGGGACGCGCCGGGACGGTGGTGGTGCGGGTGACCGGGTTCAGGTCGGCCGACGGCTGAAGGTAAGCGGCGATGCCGCCCGCGGCCAGCACGTCGAGCAGGTGCTCGCCCACGCGCGGATCCACGTCGCCGGCGACCGCGTATTCGCTCGCGTCGAGCCCGTTGTCCCGCCGCCCCCGGCGGGCCCTACCCGCTGACACCGGACATCCTCCCTCGCGCACCTCCCGGTGCGGTCGCCCCCGGCGCCCCGCACGCCGTGCCCTGAATCGTGACACGTCAGGGCCCCCTTCCGGGAGTGCGTTGTGGCGTGCCGTACGAAGTAAGGACCCTGCCGCAGGTCGTGGCAGGGCCTCAATGTCGGTTTTCGCTAATCGCTTGCCAACAGAAGCCCAGCGGCCGGCTAGTCGTCGGTCCCGGCGAGGCGGAGCAGGCCCGGGGCGTGGTTGCGGGCGGCGAAGGCGCGCACCTCGGCCAGCACCTGCGCCGCGCCCGCCGGGTCCACCTCGCGCAGGCTGGACACCGACAGCGCGGCGGCGAGCGCGTGGTCGGTGCGGTCGCCCATCCGCCGGTACTGCTCGGCCGCCGCCCGGGACAGCTCGGCGGCGGCCCGGGCGTCGCCAGCCGACCGGGCGAGCGTCGCCTCCGCGGCCTGCCCGGCGGCCCGGGCCCAGGGCGTCATCCGGGGCGCGGAGGTCAGCAGCCCGCGCACCCGTCGGGCCGCGTCCCCGCCGAGCACCACCGCGACGTGGCCGATCGCCGGCACCCACTCGGCGAACGGGATCTCCCGGGTCCGCCGCCAGTCCTCGTCCAGCTCGGCGAGCAGCCGCAACGCCTCGGCCTCGCGCCCCTGCACGGCCCGGCACAGCGCGGCGTGGGCCAGCGTGGACCGCAGCACCCGGTGGAAGCCGGACCGCCGCCCGGCGGCCACCGCCCGCTCCACCTGGTCCGGATCGTCGTCCCCGGCCGCGGCGTGCGGGTCGCCGCGCAGCGCCCGCATCCAGCCGGACACCGCGACGATGTGCATGTCCCACTCGCCGGTCGGCCGGCGCGTCGACTCGGCCGCCAGCTCCGCCGCCGAACCCCAGTCCCCGGCGTAGTACGACCGGGCCCACTGGTCCTCGAAACTGGCGGTGAGGCTGTGCTCGCCGCCGAGGTCCAGCGAGCGCTGCTCGTCCACCAGCCGCGCCGAGCCGGCCAGGTCGCCCTCCTCCTGCAACGCCCAGGCCAGGTTGTGCACCGCCCGCCGGCGGCTGGCCAGCCGTTCCACCCGGCAGTGCTCGGTGATCTCGACCAGTTCCGCGTACGCCTCCGGCACCCCCGACAGGTAGCGGGCCACCGCGAGGGTGATCCGGGCGCTCGCGCTGACCTCCCGTAGCTGAAGCCGCTCGGCCAGGCCGGCCGCGGTCCGGGCCGCCGCGCACGCCGGCTCGGTCTCCGCGTTGAGCATGTGCATCCGGGCCAGCTCCAGCAGGGCGCTCGCCTTCTCCTCGCTGTCGGGCAGGTCGGCGTAGATGCCGATCGCCCGGTCCAGGCAGCGCAGCGTCTCGGCCCGGTCCGCCCGCCGCCACGCGGCGGTGCCGAGCAGCGTCCAGGCCCGGGCCGCCCCGGTCGGCTCGCCGGCCTCGGCCAGCCCGCCGGCCAGCCGGGCCAGCCGCGCCGCGCCGCCGTCGACCAGGAACGCGTCCCCGTCGCGGAACAGCGCCAGCTCCGCGTCGAACAGCTCCAGGGCCGGGTCGGGCCCGCCGGGCAGGGCCAGCGCCCGCCCCACCAGGGTCGCGGCGGTGTCCAGCGCGTGCAGCTCGTACGCCCGGCGGGCCGCCCGGTGCAGCGCGGCCCGCGCGGCCGGGGCGTAGGGCGCGGTGTCCAGGCCGACCGTGCGGGCGATCTCGTGCGCCGCCCAGCGGTGGTTGGCCAGCACCTCGACCAGGTCCTGCTGCCGGCCGTCGGTGACCTGCTCCAGCCAGTCGGCGGTGCGCTGGTGGCGCAGCACCCGCTCGACCCGGGGCAGCCGCTGATAGCACACGTCGCGCACCAGGATGTGCCGGAAGCGGTACTCGGGCTGGCCCGGCATCGCCGAGCTGGGCTGCTCGTATACCAGGTCCCGGCGTTGCAGCCGGCCCAGCGATCGCTCCACCCACCGCACGGGCCGGCCCAGCGCGGTGGCCACCGGCCCCGGCCAGAACTGCACGCCGACGACGGCGGCGGCCTGGAGAACGGACCGGTCGGCCGGGTCGAGCAGGTCGAGCCGGTTGGCGATGACCGCCTGCACCGTGCGCGGCATCTCCGGCGTACGGGCCGGGTCGGCCCGCCCGGGGGAGTCGAGCAGCCCGCCGTCGAGCAGCATCCGGGCGTACTCCTGTGCGTAGAGCGGGTTGCCGTCGGCGAACTCGATCAGCGGCTCCCGGGACGCGGGCAGCAGCGCGGACTGCCCGAGCAGCAGCGAGTAGAGGGTGTCGATGTCGGAGTCGTGCATCGGCGGCACCGAGATCGACATCGCCCCGCTGATCGTCCCCGTCCAGGCCGGGTGCCGCTCCCGCAGCTCGGGCCGTGCGGTGGCCAGCACCAGCAGCGGTACGCCCCGGGCCGCCGCGCCGAGCTGCTCGACGAAGGCGAGCATCGCCTGGTCGGCCCAGTGCATGTCCTCGAACACCAGCACCGTCGGCCCGGCCGCGGCCAGGGCGAGCAGGAACCGCCGCCAGGATGTCTCGGTCTCGCCCGGGGTGAGCCGCTCGCCGGGCAGGCCGAGGAGCGGGCCGAGCGGGTCGGCCAGCCGCACGGCGTGCGGGTCGGCCAGCCGGCCCAGCCGCTGCCGCAGCCGGTCGCCGAGCGCCGTCGGGTCGTCGACGTTCGACACGCCGACCCAGCTCTTCACGATGTCGGCGAGCGCAGCGTACGTGACGTTCTCGCCGAACGGCGGGCACTGCCCGACCAGCCAGGTGATCGGCGGCCCGGGCAGGCTGGCGGCGTGCCGGGCCAGCTCCCGCAGCAGCCGGCTCTTGCCCACCCCCGCCGAGCCGAAGACGGTGACCAGTTGGGAGGTGCGCTCGGTCACCGTGCGGTGCAGGGCGTTGACCAGCAGGCCCCGCTCGTGCTCCCGGTTCACCATCGGGGTCAGCTCGGCGCTGCTCAGGTCCCGTTGGGGCAGCGCTCGCACGGCCAGCCAGATCCGGCTGACCGCGGAGCGGCCCCGCAGCGTCACCGGCGGCTGGTCGGCGTACTCCAGGTCGTGCCGGGTCGCCGCCCAGGTGCTCTCGTCGACGACCACGCCGCCCGACGGGGCGAGCGACTGCAACCGCGAGGCGGTGTTGACCACGTCGCCGGTGACGAAGCCCTGCCCGCCGTCGCGGGCGGCGGACAGGTCGACCAGCGCCTCGCCGGTGGCGATGCCGACCCGGAAGCCGAGCGGCGGGTGCGGGCCGGCCGGCTGGCGGGCCAGGTTGCGTTGCAGCTCCAGCCCCGCCCGCACGCAGCGCAGCGCGTCGTTGTCGGTGGCCACGGGCGCCCCGAACAGCGCCATCACCGCGTCACCGATGTACTTCTCGACCACCCCGCCGTACTGGTGCACCAGCCGCCGAACCGTGGCGAAGTAGGCCTGCTGGAGGTTGCGGGCCTGCTCCGGGTCGGCCCGTTCCGCGTACGTCGTGAAGTCGACGATGTCGATGAACAGGACGCTGACCTGCCGGCGGTCCTCCTGCACCACCACCGGCCGGTCCCGCAGCGGCTGCCCGCAGCTGGTGCAGAAGTTGGCCTCCGCGCCGTTGGCGTGCCCGCAGTTGGCGCAGCCACGGGTCAGGGCCTGCCCGCACCCACCGCAGAAGCGGTCGTCCGGACCGGCTTCGCGTGAGCAGTGTCCACACTTGAGGTCGATGGTCGGCTCCAGAGCGCGAGGTGGGCCCAGTATCGCGCCGAGCGGCAGAGTCGGCTACCCGATATGCAGGCGGATCGTGCGCCCGACCGGGTCAGACTAACCTTCCGCTCAGGAGATGAACGCCAGGAGAGTGCCGTGCACGTACGACTGTCAGCCGCGTGGACGGACCCGCGAGGCACCCTGTGGGCCCCGGGCGACACGGTCGACGTCGACGCCGTCACTCTCGCCGGATTGGAGGAGCAGGGCATGGTAGACACGCCGGACGGTCAGGGCACCGGCCCCGACCAGGGCAGCACGAAGACCACGACGACGACCAAGCCGACCGACCCGTCGAAGATCGGCCCTGGTCCGAGCGCGCCGCCCGCCGACGAGCCGGACAAGTGACGGATCGGTGACGCCGGCCGCGCCCACCAGCGGCGCGGCCGGCGTCAGCGGTCGCTCATGCCGGCGCGGCGGCGCAGCGCCGCCACGTCGGTGACCACGATCCGGCGACCCTCCGTGCGCAGCCAGCCCCGGCCGGCGAAGGAGCCGATCGCCTGGTTGACGCTCTGCCGGGAGCCCCCGGCCATCTCGGCGAGCTGGCTCTGGTTGAGCTCGATGGTGATCATCGGGGCCTGGCTCTCGCCGGCCAGCCGGACCAGCGTCTTGGCCACCCGGCCGGGCAGGTCGAGGAAGACGTGGTCGGCGTTCTGCTCGGTCAGCCGGCGGATCAGCCCGCCGAGCGAGCGCATCACCGCGTCGAGGATGCGCGGGTTGGAGTGCACCAGCTCCATGAACGCGGGCCGGGACAGCGCGAGGGCGGCGCAGTCCTCGATCGCCTCGGCCGACGCCGAGCGGGTGGAGGCGTCGAGCAGGGAAACCTCGCCCAGCACGTCCGGGGGGCGGATCACCGACAGCACGGCCCGCTCGCCGGTCGGCGCGGTGCGGAACACGGCCACCGCGCCCCGGCGCAGCACGATCAGGGACTCGCCGGGGTCGTTCTCGACGAAGAGCAACTGGCCCTTGCGGTACGTGCGCGGCACCGCCGCCGCGATCACCCGCTGCCGCACCTCCGGCTCGAGGCCGGCGAACATCTCGACACCCGTGAGCGCGTCACCCGGCTCCGGCAGGCGCATCTCCACGGCCCAACCCCTCCCCGGTAAAGGACCTCAACTCGCGGCGGGATGAACCCGTCAGCCCCGGCGCGAGGTCGCGAACCGGTTCGACGTCCGGTAGCGGCACTCATCAGATCATGACGGCCCGGTCGCCCGCTGTACACCCCCGGCGACACTTCCGTAACAGTCCCGAGCTGCGGCGCAGGGGCGTCGTGACGTGCACCGCCCCCGGCTGGCGGCGGGTGGCACCGGTGGGCGAGGATGGCGGGCGATGATATACCGCTATTTCTACGACTGCGAGTTCATCGAGGACGGGCGCACCGTCGACCTCGTGTCGATCGGCGTCGTCGACGAGTTCGGGCGCGAGTTCTACGCCGTCTCCACGGAGTTCGACGACTCCCGCGCCGTGCCCTGGGTGCGCCGCAACGTCCTTGACCGGCTCCCCTCGCCGGCCGACCGGGCCTGGCGGTCGCGGGAGCGGATCCGCGACGACCTCCACGACTTCCTCATGGAGCCGATCCGGGGCCGGCCGGGCGAGCAGCTGGAGCTGTGGGCCTGGTACGCCGCGTACGACCATGTGGTCCTTGCCCAGCTCTGGGGGTCGATGCCGGGGCTGCCCCGGGAGATCCCCCGGTTCACCAAGGAGCTGCGCCAGCTCTGGGACGACCGGGGCCGGCCGCCCCTGCCGAACGCCGACGCGGCCCGGCACGACGCGCTGGTCGACGCCCGGCACAACCTCGCCCGCTGGCGCGCGATGACGGCCCGCTGACCCCGTTCCTGCCCGGGGTGCGCGGTCGGCGGATGGGCGCGGCGGCTACAGTTCGCAGGGACGGCCCGCCCCGGGCCGGCAACGGTGCCGAGGTCTGATCCGACACTTATCCTGGGGCAAATCGGGCTTCACCTGATGCTCCAGGAGGATGAGCAGATCATGCGTATCGGCGTGCTCACCGGCGGCGGCGACTGCCCGGGTCTCAACGCGGTTATCCGGGCGGTGGTCCGCAAGGGCGTCGCCACCTACGGTCACGAGTTCGTGGGCTTCCAGGACGGCTGGAAGGGCCCGCTGGAGGGCCTGTCCAAGCCCCTCGGCATCGCGGAGGTGCGGGGCATCCTGCCGCGCGGCGGCACCATCCTCGGCTCGTCCCGTACCAACCCGTTCAAGATCGAGAACGGCGTCGAGCGGATCAAGGACAACCTTGCCGCGCAGGGCGTCGACGCGCTGATCGCGATCGGCGGCGAGGACACCCTCGGTGTCGCCACCAAGCTGCACGAGCTGGGCGTCAACGTCGTCGGCGTGCCGAAGACGATCGACAACGACCTCGGCGCCACCGACTACACCTTCGGCTTCGACACCGCCGTCAACATCGCCATGGAGGCGATCGACCGGCTGCACACCACCGCCGAGAGCCACCACCGCACCCTCGTCGTCGAGGTGATGGGCCGGCACGCCGGCTGGATCGCCCTGCACGCCGGCCTGGCCGGCGGCGCCAACGTCATCCTGCTGCCCGAGCGCAAGTTCGACGTCGAGCAGGTCGCCGGGTACGTCGAGAAGCGCTTCCAGCACCAGTACGCCCCCATCGTCGTGGTCGCCGAGGGCGCCCAGCCGCTCGACGGCCAGATGGTCCTGCACAACCAGGAGCTGGACGCGTTCGGCCACGTCCGCCTCGGCGGCATCGGCCAGTGGCTCGCCGAGCAGCTGGAGGCCAAGACCGGCAAGGAGGCCCGCACCGTCGTGCTGGGCCACATCCAGCGCGGTGGCACCCCGACCGCCTTCGACCGGGTGCTGGCCACCCGGCTCGGCCTCCAGGCGATCGACGCCGCCAACGAGGGCGACTGGGGCAAGATGGTCGCGATGCAGAGCACGGACATCGTCCGGGTCCCGCTGGCCGAGGCCACGGCCGAGCTGAAGACCGTGCCGCTGGAGCGCTACGAGGAGGCCGAGGTCTTCTTCGGTAGCTGACGCCAACCCGGCGCGCGCGGCGGCTCCGCAGGGAACCGCCG